>NZ_CBDKZX010000079.1:0-17538 GCF_965301105.1 Kluyvera sp. | reverse complement strand
GCCGTTCGATGCGTTGCATTCTACTTATCTCACGCGGTGAGTCAACGGTATTTTTCGCAACTTTGTATCGTTTGCTGAAAATTACGCCGAAACGATCACTCTTGAAGCAAATCGCCGCGCGCGGCGTTGAGATATTGCAGCATAGACCACAGCGTCAGCACTGCTGCCACGAGGAATAACGCAATACCCGCCCACTCAACCCACATATTCGGACGCCACAGCATCCACACCAGCGCGGTCATCTGCGCGGTGGTTTTCACTTTACCAATCCACGAGACGGCAACGCTGCTGCGTTTGCCCAGCTCGGCCATCCACTCACGTAACGCGGAGATAATAATTTCGCGAGCGATCATCGTGGCGGCCGGTAAGGTCACCCACCAGGTGTGGTAGTGCTCCGCCACCAGCACCATGGCAATCGCCACCATCACTTTATCCGCAACAGGATCGAGGAAAGCGCCAAAGCGGGTGCTCTGGTTCCAGCGACGAGCGAGATAGCCATCAAACCAGTCGGTGACGGCGGCCACAAAGAAGATCAGCGCGCAGACAAACGGCGCCCAGACGAACGGAAGGTAGAACGCCAGCACAAAAAACGGAATCAGGATGACGCGGAACAACGTAAGCAATGTAGGGATATTATATTGCATGGCGTGGTAACTATCTGTTGTTAGTAAATATTAGCCCTATGTTGCTACAGAGCCCCTAATGTTTCAACGAGTAGAAGATCTTTTCTGCTAAGCCAAGCGAGATTCCCGGCACTTTAGCGATATCCTCAATGCTGGCCTGCTGTAAACCTTGCAGCCCGCCCATATATTTAAGCAGCATCTGACGTCGCTTCGGCCCAACGCCTTCAATGGTCTCCAGCGAGCTGGTGCTTTTCACTTTAGCGCGCTTTTTGCGGTGCCCGGAGATAGCGTGATCGTGCGATTCGTCGCGGATATGCTGGATCACATGCAGCGCCGGAGAGTCCGGTGGCAGACTAAATCCCTCACCTTCCGGCTCAAAGAACAGCGTTTCGAGGCCGGCTTTACGGTCACTGCCTTTCGCCACCCCGAGCAACAGCGGGTGATGCTTATCCCACGGTACGTTGAGTTCAGCAAAAACCGCTTTCGCCTGGCCCAACTGCCCTTTGCCACCATCGATAAGAATGACATCCGGAATTTTGCTTTCATCAATCGCTTTACCGTAGCGACGGCGCAGCACCTGATTCATCGCCGCATAGTCATCGCCCGGCGTAATGCCGGTAATGTTGTAGCGACGATACTCGGCACGCAGCGGGCCGTTAGCATCAAACACCACGCAAGAGGCCACGGTCTGCTCGCCCATAGTGTGGCTGATGTCGAAACATTCCATCCGCTTGATCGCCGGCAACTTCAGTTCGATAGCCAGCGCCTGAAGGCGCTGATGTACGGTAGACTGTTGAGAAAGTTTAGTCGACAGCGCAGTCACCGCGTTGGTGCGCGCCAGCTTTAAGTAGCGCGCGCGGTCACCGCGTGGTTTGGTCTGTACCTGAATACGTCGCCCGGCGAGTTCAGAGAGAGAGTCAGCGAGCAGCGTTTTATCTTTGAGCGAGAAGTCGAGCAGGATCTCGCCCGGTAGCGTGCGCATCTGGCTGCCCTGGAAATAGAACTGGCCAACGAAGGTTTCTACCACTTCGCCAAGTTCGGTATCGCTCGGCACCTTGGGGAAATAGCTGCGGCTACCGAGGACTTTGCCCTGGCGGATAAACAGCACGTGCACACAGGCCATTCCAGCCTCGAACGCCACGCCAATAACGTCCAGATCGTCCCCGTTATTCGAGACAAACTGTTTTTCCGTCACTCGCCGTACGGCCTGAATCTGATCGCGGATGCGCGCGGCTTCCTCAAATGCCAGCGCCTGGCTGGCTTTCTCCATGCGCGCAATCAGCTGCGTCAGCACCTGATCGTCCTTCCCCGCGAGGAACAGACGTACATAGTCCACCTGCTGCGCGTATTCTTCCTCACTGACCAGCCCCTTCACGCATGGCCCCAGACAGCGACCAATCTGGTATTGCAGGCAAGGACGCGAGCGGTTGCGATAAACGCTGTTTTCGCACTGGCGAACAGGGAAGATTTTTTGCAGCAAGGCCAGCGTTTCCCGCACCGCATAACCGTTGGGGAAAGGACCGAAGTACTCGCCTTTGGCATGCTTGGCGCCGCGATGCGTCGCCAGACGCGGATGGGCATCCGCGCTGAGGAAAATAAAGGGATACGATTTGTCGTCACGCAGCAGCACGTTGTAGCGCGGCTGATAGAGCTTAATATAGTTATGCTCCAGCAGCAGCGCTTCCGTTTCGGTGTGGGTGACGGTGACATCAATCTGGGCGATTTGCGCCACCAGCGCTTCCGTTTTGCGAGAAGACACCTGAGCGCGAAAATAGCTGGCAAGGCGCTTTTTGAGATCTTTGGCTTTGCCAACATAAATAACCGTGCCGCCGGCATCATACATACGATAAACGCCGGGCTGGCTGGTTACGGTTTTCAGAAAGGCTTTTGAATCAAAAACATCACTCACTGACTTGCTAACGACTCCGCATTGCACAGGCCATGGCGAATTGCCAGGTGAGTCAGCTCAACATCACCGTGTATGTTCAGCTTGCTAAACATACGGTAGCGGTAACTGTTCACCGTCTTGGGACTCAGATTCAACTGCTCTGAAATCTCATTCACCTTCTGACCTTTAGTGATCATCAGCATAATCTGCAATTCACGTTCAGACAAACTGGAGAATGGCGATTCCGTCTTTTCCGGCTCAATCTGGCTTAACGCCATTTGCTGAGCAATGTCTGACGCGATATAGCGCTGACCGGAGAACACCGAGCGAATAGCGTTAACCACCTCTTGCGGCGCGGCGCCTTTGCTCAGATACCCTGCTGCACCAGCCTGCATAACTTTCGCCGGCAGTGGGTTTTCCGTGTGTACGGTTAGCATGATAACTTTGGTATCCACCGCTGAACGCGCAATTTTACGCGTTGCTTCAAGGCCACCGATGCCAGGCATATTCATGTCCATCAATACAACATCGACAGGATTGGCACGGCACCACTTAACCGCATCTTCCCCGCAGTTGGCTTCGCCGGTGACTCTAATACCTTTTATATCTTCGAGAATGCGTCGTATCCCTGCGCGCACCAGTTCGTGGTCATCAACAAGAAGGACGTTGATCAAAGGAATAATCTCCAGAATAGGGATAACGCTACTACTGCTTAATTCCCCCATACTACCGGGTTTTATATCATCTGTGAAAGTCTAAAAATGCCAGGGCTCCGATTTTGATCTCGTTTTTGGCAATAATCATGTACAGAGACTGGAAAACGCTAAAAAACAGTAAGATGCCGATGGCAGATATCAGTATGCTTACAGGGATTAACGGCGTAAACAGGCGCTTTGTCGTATATTTGATAAATAGCCCTTATAATATGTAACAACAATTAACGATGACAAAACCGTATTTAAACAATTTGCGCCTAACCTGCTGTCTACGCAGACGAAATAATAATTAATATCAGATCTGAGCAGCGCACAAAAAACAGGCACTCCTTTTTTTCTCCCGGCTTGTGGTATACTGCGCCGCTTTCATAATCCGCATCGCGCATAATGCGCAGAAATTGTACGAGGCAATAAATGAGCACACCTGATTTTTCCACTGCAGAAAATAATCAAAATCTGGCCCAGGAAGTTTCCTGCCTGAAGTCTCTTCTGACCCTGATGCTGCAGGCGATGGGCCAGGCTGATGCTGGCCGCGTGATTATTAAAATGGAAAAGCAAATTGCGCAGTTAGAAGATGAAGCTCAGGCTGCCGTATTTTCCAGCACCGTTAAGCAAATTAAACAAGCTTACCGCCAGTAATAAAAAACCGGCTGTCAGCATCGCTGCTGACAGCCGGTTTGCCGTCTGGCACGCAGAACGCGAATACAGGTCAGATCAATCCAATCGCCGCTGCATAGCAGGCAATCTGCGTTTTATTCGGCGCATTAAATTTTTTCTGCATGTTCTTTTGATGGAAATTCACCGTATTCTCGGAAATCGACAAAATCATCGAGATCTCCGCAGATGTTTTCCCTTCCGCCGTCCATTTCAGAATTTCTAATTCCCGTTTGCTGAATTTCATCTCCCGCGGCATCACCATTTCATCTTCTACGCGTAATAGCGCCAGCAGACTCATTTCCAGCAGAATTTGTAAACGCAAAGCGATTTCATCCTGGTCCTGAATAGATCCCGGCGTACGGGTACGCGACACCGACAGGAAACCGTGCGCATGGTTAGGCAACATCAGGCATTGTGTGGCGCCGGTTTGCAGACCATGTGCGCGCGCGGCTTGCCACAACTCCTGCGCGTCGCTGAACAACTCATCGTCCCAGGGTAAGTGGCCCAACGAGAAATTATCAGGTTTTAGCACCGGATCGATAGCCATATAGTTCGCAGACTTATAATGCGACATCCAGGCATCAGGATAGGTGGTATACACAGAAATACGCGGCCGGGTAAACGGCACCGGATGCCGGACGCACAGGGCGAAGAAATCGTATTCCAGATATTCTGTTTGCGCTTGAAGTAGCGCGTATATCTGTTCACTTGCCGAAGCCGCCTGGAAAAGATGCAGCATTTCCCGCCGCCAACTGAAAAAATCATCGTCTCTCATAACGAACGAGAAACCCCCTGATCAATAATCATTTTTATGAATACAGAAACCTAACACATAAATCTTATTTATATGTATAAAATATCACGCCTGCCTGAAATAATCTTAATTTGCCTCATTTCTGTAACTTAGCGCACGATATTCCGGCTTTCCGGCGCTTTATGGACCTTTCAGACGGAATAATATTTACCTATTGATTGGGCATGCTTAAGTAAAATTTTTCATTAAAAAGGCGATGGTACAGGGGCGTCATTATTTGCTATGCGAATTAAGTCCCGTAGAAGGCACGCCAGCGTGTATTGCTGGCGTACCTCAAAGCGACTACTGCATCAGGAATTTTTCGAGGAACTGGCGGGTACGGGCCTGCTGTGGGTTGGCAAACAGCGCTTTGGCTTCGCCCTGCTCCACAATCCGCCCCTGGTCCATAAAGATGGCACGGTCAGCGACATCACGAGCAAAGCTCATTTCATGAGTCACGATGACCATCGTACGCTTCTCCTGCGCCAGCGCGCGGATGGTGTTCAGCACCTCCCCCACCAGCTCGGGATCCAGTGCCGACGTCGGTTCATCAAACAGGATCACATTCGGGCGCATCGCCAACGCTCGGGCAATCGCCACACGCTGCTGCTGGCCGCCGGAAAGACGGCGCGGATAGCTCTCTTCTTTACCTGAAAGCCCCACCTTGCCCAATAGCTCGCGAGCCCGAGCAACCGCCCCGGCTTTATCCTCGCCCTTCACGATCACCGGCCCTTCAATAATATTCTCCAGCACCGTACGGTGCGGGAACAGATTGAAGCTCTGGAACACGAAGCCGACGTGCTGGCGCAGACGGCGAATCAGCCCTTTCTGCTGGCCGATGGGGCGTGCGGTATCAATGGTGATATCGCCGACGCGTATGGTGCCGCTCTCCGGCTGTTCCAGCAGATTAATACTGCGCAGCAGCGTGGTTTTGCCGGAACCGCTTGGCCCGATAATCGCCACCACTTCGCCCTCTTTCACCTCAAGATCAATACCGTGCAGCACGGTCTGTCCGTGGAATTTTTTAACCAGGTTTTTGACTTCAATTGCACTCATTTCGGGTCTCGCTCCTGGCGGTTAAGCTGATTTTCAAAATAGTTTTGCAGCACCGACAGCACGGTCGCCATCACCCAGTAAATCAGGGATGCAGCCAGATACATGGTGAATACTTCCAGCGTACGCGAGGTGATCAGCTGCGCCTGACGGAACAGTTCTGGCACCTGAATCGTCGCCGCCAGCGAGGTATCCTTCACCAGGCTGATAAAACTGTTCGATAACGGCGGTAGCGCCACGCGCGCCGCCTGCGGCAGAATCGCCCGGCGCATCGTCTGCCACGGGGTCATACCGATACTCGCCGCCGCTTCCCACTGGCCTTTATCGATCGACGAAATCGCCGCACGCAGCGTTTCGGCAGCATAGGCTGCGGTATTCAGCGACAAGCCGATCATCGCCGACGGAATCGGATCCAGTTCGATGCCAAACTGCGGCAGACCGTAGTAGATCATAAATAGCTGGGCAATCAGCGGCGTGCCGCGAAAAATAGAGATATAGCAACGTGCCAGCCAGCGCACCGGCGCAATGGGCGACAGGCGCATCAATGCGAGAATAAAGCCCAGAACCAGCCCAAAGAACATCCCGCCAATACTGAGCTGGAGGGTAAAGACCGCGCCTTTGAGCAGATACGGCGCGGAGTCGATCACTAATTGAATACTTTCTTGCATGAGCGCGTTCTATTTAAATGTGAGGATGATAGGCGAACAGCGCAGGCGCACCGCCGGTATGGATGAACAGAATGGGCCCTTCATCTTTGAAGCGTTTCTGGCTGATGCCGTCGATGAGCCCAGCCATCGCTTTGCCGGTATAGACCGGGTCGAGCAGGATGCCTTCCAGACGCGCGAGCAGTTTCACCGCTTCCATGCCGTCGTCGTTCGGAATACCGTAGGCAGGGGCGAAATAGTCGTCCCACAGCGTGATTCCGGCAGTAGCCGTCAGTTCAAGGCTGCGCGCAATCTCCTGCTGAAGCGTGACCACTTTCGGCAGTTGATCGGCCACCTTGCGGGAAACGGTGACGCCAATCAGCTCGGCCTCCGGCATCACCTGTTCTAGCCCCACGGCCAGACCGGCATGCGTTCCTGCGCTGCCGGAAGCGACCACCACGGAGGAAATCGACACCGCACCTTCGCACTGCTGCGCAATTTCCAGCGCACTCTCCACGTAACCCAGGGCACCCAGCGCGTTTGAACCGCCAACCGGAATCACATAAGGACGAAAGCCCTGCGCTTCGAGACGCGTCGCCAGTTCAGCCAGCTGCGCGTTCGGGTCGGTTAATGCCTCGCACATCTCGACTTGGGTGTTAAACAGATCCAGCAGCAGACGGTTGCCGTTGCTGAGATAGTTTTCTGCCTTCGTCCCCATCGGGTTTTCCAGCAGCGCCACGCAGTGCAGCCCCAATTTTGCCGCCACCGCCGCCGTCTGGCGCACGTGGTTAGATTGAATCGCGCCAGCGGTCACCAGCGTGTCGGCCCCTTCGCGTAGCGCGTCGGCAGCGAGAAACTCCAGTTTACGCAGTTTGTTTCCGCCCATCGCCAGCGGCGTGACGTCATCGCGCTTGATAAAAATGTCGCGCCCGATGTAGTCGGAAAAGCGCGGCAGGTATTCCAACGGCGTCGGCGCGCCAATAAACTCAAGGCGCGGAAAACGGGTTAAATTTTGCAGTGACATAGCATCTCCTTAGTCTCGTTTTTATTATGCGCCGTAAATAAAAAAAGGCGCCCTTTCAGCGCCTTTTTTCCTTCAGAGCGATTACTGCGTAACGTCAGCTCCAAACCATTTTTCGGACAGCGCCTTCAGGCTACCGTCTTTCTTCATGGCGTCAATAGCGCTATCCACTGCTTTGAGCAGATCGTCGTTGCCTTTACGCAGCGCAACGCCTGATTCCTGACGGGAGAACGCATCACCGGCCACCGCCAGCGTATTGTTGGTTTTCTTCACCAGATCCAGTGCCGCCAGACGGTCAACCAGAATGGCGTTGATTCGGCCAACGCGCAGATCCTGATATTTGGTCGGGTCATCGTCGTAAGTCCGGATGTCCACGCCCTGCACGTTCTGACGCAGCCACTCTTCATAGTTGGTGCCCAGACCAACGCCGACTTTTTTACCTTTCAGGTCCGCCGCGGTTTTGATGGAGTCTTCACTGCCCTTCTTCACCAGCGCCTGAATACCGGAAATGGTGTAAGGGGTGGAGAAGTCATATTTTTTCTGACGTTCCGGCGAAATGGTGACCTGGTTAATCACCACGTCGATACGTTTGGAGTCCAGCGACGCCAGCATACCGTCCCATTTGGTCGGTTTCAGATCGGCCTTAACGCCAAGGTGTTTAGCCAGTTCATTCGCGAAATCGACTTCAAAACCGGTCAGCTTGCCGTCATCACCCTGGAAACTAAACGGAGGATAGGTCCCTTCCAGCCCAACGCGCAGCGTGCCGCGTTCTTTAACCTGGTTTAATAAATTTTCGGCAGCAAAGGCTTGCACGCTTGCTCCCGCAACCAGCGCAACGGCCATTACGCCCATCAGCGCCTGACGACCCAGAAACTTCAGTTTCATTATACCCCCGAAAAACATTATTTTTCCGTAGTGTAAACCGTTCATCATCAATGACAAACACCCATAAGATCCATGTTATTCCAATTTAATATATATCAGAGGTTTCACGGTCTGCGAAGTTTTGTGCGTTGTTCAGCGCCTGCTGGTGATGAAATCGCAGGTATTTACGTAGTGCAATACGATAATTGTTGGTGCTGGTATCCGGCAGCCACGCCTCCAGCTTGACGTCAGCCTGGCGCTCCAGCAACAGCGTGCGCGGCACCTGTTGCGCGGAAAAGTGGTTGCCCAGGCGACGCAAACGTACGACGTATTCACGTACGGTACCGGCGCTCATGTCGGTATGTTCGAGGAGGTATTGTTTGAAGCCGATGATATTGAAGAAGGCGCTCTGCTCTTTGCAGTGCAGATCGCCGCAGAAACGGCACAGCGCCGACCACGCATCGCGTTCCTGCTGCCAGGCCGCGTCGTCCATCAGGGTATCGAGACGGGATATCGCGATTTTATTGACTATCTCCCCCTGCCGGACCAGCGTGATGCGGTCGAGCAGTTTATGACAGTGCGCGCAGTGTGTTTGGCTGTGTTTGAAGTCTTTCAAATAGCGGCTTAACGGCCGTCTTTTTACCTGCATCATCATGATAACTCCGGGTTTTCATTGATTAATGCGGCATTCTTTGGTTGAACGTAACGTTATACCAACCTACAGCTTACCCAGCTTGATGCGCAGACGCTTGATCGCCTGACTGTGCAACTGGCTGACGCGGGATTCCCCGACTTCCAGCACCGCGCCAATCTCTTTGAGATTGAGCTCTTCCTGGTAATAGAGGGTTAACACCAACTTTTCACGTTCCGGTAAGGCTTCAATCGCCTCCATCACGCGCTGGCGAAGATCGCCTTCCAACAGTTGATGCAGAGGATTTTCGTGCTGATTCTCTTCCGTCACCAGTTCAATGCTGTCGCCATACTCTTCTCGCCACTCGTCGTAGGAAAAAAGCTGGCTGTTATTGGTATCTAACAGCACCTGACGGTATTCCTCAACCGCAATCCCCAATCGCTGCGCGACTTCGGTTTCCGTCGCGTTTCGTCCCAGCTCTTGCTCCAGTTGACCCAGCGTTTGCGCAACTTCACGCGCGTTCCGCCGGACGCTACGCGGCACCCAGTCACGGCTGCGTAATTCGTCCAGCATCGCCCCACGGATGCGTTGCACTGCGTAAGTGGTAAATGCCGTACCTTGCAGAGCGTCATAGCGTTCAACAGCATTCAATAAGCCGATACCGCCCGCCTGGAGCAGATCGTCCAGTTCCACGCTCGCCGGCAAACGCACCTGGAGGCGCAGCGCTTCATGGCGCACCAACGGCACATAGCGTTGCCATAGCGAGTGTTTATCCATTACACCTTCAGCGGTATACATTGAATTCACGATAAACAGCCCTGCATTAATATGAGTTATCGGCACGATTATCCGTTTCTATAGCCGTTTTAATCGGTGGAACAGTGGGAGAAATGTGGGGTTATTTGCGCAGTAAAGTGAAATTTCAGTAACAAAAAAACCCCGCCGAGGCGGGGTTGAGTCAGGTTGAGAGCGATTAGCCCTGCAGCAGAGACAGAACCTGCTGCGGTACCTGGTTGGCTTTCGCCAGCACGGAGTTACCGGCCTGCTGGATGATCTGCGCTTTAGACATGTTGGACACTTCGGTCGCATAGTCGGCGTCCTGAATACGGGACTGCGCTTCAGACAGGTTGGTGGTGGTGTTGTTCAGGTTGGTTACCGCAGAATCCAGACGGTTCTGGATAGCACCCAGGGAAGAACGGAATTTGTCGATGGAGCTGATAGCAGCGTCCAGGGCAGCCAGAGGATCTTTGGTTGCAGTGCCTGCAGCAGTAGCTTCAGTAGTAACTTTACCTGAAGCTGTAACGAACACATCAGAACCTACAGCTTTTGCATATGGGTTAGAACTGCTGTTATCTACAGTCACACCATCTGCTAACAAGTTAGCATTAACTGTTACAGCACCAGTATCGCGGTCAACTTTATATTGAGTAGTAAAGCTTGCAACGCTCGTCAGATTTCCTGATGCATCTTTATAAGTACCAGCTGCTTTACCAACCTTAGCACCATCGAAATCGATGCTACCAGCCATAACACCAGAGGTATAATTAACTTTAGCATCAATAACTGTACCGTTCGCGGGAGTACCAGTTGAATCGGCACCAGCAGCCATTGCCATTACTTCATCTTTAGATATAGTAGCGGTGTAAGTCATCTGACCAGCATTTGCGCCACTAGTATTAAAGTTGTAAGTCGTACCATTCAGGCTCAGAGAGGATGTGATTGGAGTACCAGCTTTAGAGTTATCAGCCGCTGCTTGCATCAAATCATCGAACTTAACTCCGGCCGCCGCACCAGCAGCGTTGTTTGTCGTCAGGTTTCCTGCGCTGTCGAGATAAGCGGTTTTACCACCGATAGTTACATTACCATTAGTGTCCACATCAAAATCGACGCTATCGGTTGAACCATTTGTAGCGGTATATACACCTGACACAGTCCCCGTTGACGGCACCAGACCACCAGCGAATGCTTTAACACCTGTATTGGCTACGGCTGCATCATAGGTGAAGTTCCCTTTTGCAGCATCATAGGTATATGTCGTTGTTGTGTTAGTTGCCCCTTTGACAGTAACATCAACCGTATCGCCAGTTTGCAGCTTAGCGAAAGCATCATTAGCAGTAACTGCATCATTCAAAGTCTTCAGATTATAAAGGCCAGAACCAGGAGCTGTTTCAGTAGCGCCTGCAGCCGTCAGATTACTAACGGTTGCAGCTTTATTATTTACAGTACCGGACCCATTCACATTAAAACCGTTCAACCCCAGAGTATCAGAGTCAATTTTCTTCAGGTCGATAGAGATAGTCTGACCATCGTTCGCGCCAACCTGAATTTTCAGAGAACCATCTTTAGACAGCACGTTCACGCCGTTGAACTGGGTCTGACCGGATACGCGGTCAATTTCAGACAGACGGGATTTGATTTCGTCCTGGATAGAAGCCAGGTCAGAATCGGAGTTAGTACCGGTAGTGGCCTGAACGGTCAGTTCACGCACACGCTGTAAGTTGTTGTTGATTTCAGACAGCGCGCCTTCAGTGGTCTGCGCCAGAGAGATACCGTCGTTGGCGTTACGCGCAGCCTGAGTCAGACCTTTGATGTTGGAGGTGAAACGGTTAGCAATCGCCTGACCCGCAGCATCGTCCTTCGCGCTGTTAATACGCAGACCAGACGACAGACGCTCAATAGAAGTCGACAGAGCAGACTGGTTCTTGTTGATATTGTTCTGAGTGATCAGCGAGAGGCTGTTGGTATTAATGACTTGTGCCATGATTCGTTATCCTATATTGCAAGTCGTTGATTACGTAATGGGTTTCCACCCGTCGGCTCAATCGCCGTCAAACTTGTTATCGTCTGCCGTTAAACAACCTTTAGAATTTTTTTTCGCAATCACGCTTTTTTTTAGCCGTCGAATTACTCTTTTCTCTTGCCCTTATTCCCGCCATTAAAAATTTAGAATTAAGCGTAAACTTTGTGACATTCAGGCCGATAACCCCGGTATTCGTTCTACGTGTCGACAGATAAAAGGAAATCACATGGCAAGTATTTCATCGCTGGGAGTCGGGTCGGGCCTGGATTTAAGCAGCATTCTTGATAGCCTCACCGCCGCCCAGAAGGCGACGCTGACGCCTATCTCTAAACAGCAGACGTCTTATACCGCAAAGCTGAGCGCCTACGGGACGCTGAAAAGCGCGCTGACCACGTTCCAGACCGCTAACACCGCGTTGTCGAAGGCTGACCTGTTTTCCGCCACCACCACCACCAGCAGCAGCACCGCATTTAGCGCCACTACGGCAGGGAATGCGATTGCCGGGAAATACACCATCAGCATCAGCCATCTGGCGCAGGCGCAAACGCTGACCACCAGCACCACCAAAAGCGATACCAAAACCGCAATCGCCACCAGCGACAGCACGCTGACCATTCAGCAAGGCGGCGGCAAAGATCCGATCACCATCGATATCAGCGCGGCCAACTCCTCGCTGAGCGGTATTCGCGATGCCATCAACAACGCGAAAGCAGGCGTCAGCGCCAGTATCATCAACGTTGGTAACGGCGAATATCGTCTGTCGGTGACCGCAAATGACACCGGAAGCGATAACGCCATGACGTTGACCGTCAAAGGCGACGATGCGCTGCAAAGCTTTATGGGTTATGACGCCAATGCCAGCAGCAACGGGATGGATGTCTCGGTTATTGCGCAGAACGCCCAGTTGACCGTCAACAACGTCGCCATTGAGAACAGCAGCAACACCATCAGCGACGCGCTGGAAAACATCACCCTGAACCTGAACGATGTCACCACCGGCAACCAGACGCTGACCATCACTCAGGACACCACCAAGGCGCAAAAGGCCATCAGCGACTGGGTCACCGCCTATAACTCGCTGCTGGACACCTTTAGCAGCCTGACAAAATACACCGCCGTAGATCCGGGTTCCGATAGCCAGAGCGCAAACAACGGCGCCCTGCTCGGCGACTCGACGCTGCGCACGATTCAGACTCAGCTCAAAAGCATGCTGAGCAACAGCGCCAGCTCCTCACAGTTCAAAACGCTGGCGCAGATCGGTATTTCTACCGATCCGAGCACCGGCCAGCTTGAACTGGATGCCGACAAACTCACCGCCGCGCTGAAAAAAGACGCTACCGGCGTCGGTACTTTGATCGTCGGTGACGGCAAAAAAACCGGTATCACCACCACCATCGGCACCAACCTGACCAGCTGGCTTTCCACCACCGGCATCATCAAGGCCGCCACCGATGGCGTCAGCAAAACGCTGAACAAATTAACCAAAGACTACAACGCCGCCAGCGATCGTATCGATGCGCAGGTTGCGCGCTACAAAGAACAGTTTACCCAGCTGGATGTGTTAATGACCTCGCTGAACAGTACCAGCAGCTACTTGACGCAGCAGTTTGAATCGACCAGCAATTCCAAGTAATCACTTTTGATCGGGAGAGACATCATGTACGGGGCAAAAGGTACGCAGGCCTACGCACAGATTGGAGTGGAAAGCGCCGTCATGAGCGCCAGTCAACAGCAGCTTGTCACCATGCTGTTTGACGGCGCGCTCAGCGCGCTGATCCGCGCCCGCCTGTTTATGCAGGACGGCAACCAGCAAGGGAAAGGTCTTTCCCTGTCGAAAGCCATCAACATTATCGAAAACGGGCTGAAAATTGGCCTGGATGAGGACAGCCGCGACGAGCTGACGCAGAACCTGCTGTCGCTGTATGCCTATATGGTCAGACGCCTTCTGCAAGCCAACCTGCACAATGATGTGAGCGCCATTGAGGAAGTTGAGGCGTTAATGCGCAACATCGCTGATGCCTGGAAGGAATCTCTTCTTACGCCTAACTTGATTCAGGACGCCGTCTAATGAGCCATGCACCGCACCTTTATCTGTCGTACCAAAAGCTGGTTGAAAAAAGCAATCTGATGCTACGGCTTGCCACGGAGGGACTGTGGGACGAATTAATCGCCAGCGAAATGGAGTACGTCAATGCGGTGCAAAAGATTGCTCAACTGACGCGAGAGAGCCAGCCAACGGAACCGCTTCAGGAACAGCTTCGCCCGATGCTGCGTAAAGTGCTTGATAACGAAAATACCGTAAAGCGCCTGTTGCAGGCCCGTATGGACGAACTGGCGAAACTGGTGGGACAATCGTCAATCCAGAAAACGGTGATGACGACCTACGGTAATCAGGGCGGTCACGTACTGGTTCCGCAGGATAATGTAGACCTGAATCACTGATAAATAGCGCTCCGGCATCAACCATGCCGGAGCGACCAAATCTTACGGCAATACCGACGGCAGCGGCGCTTTAGTCAATGCGTTGGCGCATTCTACCGTGGGCCGCTCAACCCGCTGCAATGTCATGCCATCGTATTTCAGCGAATTGCCATCGCGCTCCACCGCATAAACATCCAGCTTGTTGGTCACGTTGTAGACATCGCTATCGCGCAGAGTGAGTTTACCCGGCAGCGCAATCACCCGTTGCCACTGGCGGCAGTCCAGCGTGTCGCCGTCGCGAGTGACAATCAGGCTGGCTATCGCCTCCGGGCTGACCAGCGCGCGCTGCGGCCCCATGGTCTGCCAGTAGCCCGCCAGCCCCGCCGGAGCAGGTGATTTCACCACGGTTGAGTAGTCTTCGATCTGCGCACAGCCCGCCAGCGTCATCAGCGCTGCCACAATGGCTAATTTTTTCATTATTCATCCTGTTCCGGGAGAAAAAAACAGAAACATTATAGCGTTAAACCTGCGGGGGTTTCACGGAAAAGACGGTGCGTAGAGGGTAATCCGGACGAACGGAGGCAGGACTCTCCCAACATTGAACTCCATTGAGAGAGTGACAGAAGCTAGACTTGCATCCCCATCACTTCCTGATAGGCGCTCACCAGTTTATTACGCACCTGAATCCCCATCTGCAATGAAACAGATGCTTTTTGCAGATCGGTCATCACATCGTTCAACGCGATGCCTGGCTCTCCCAGTGAAAACTTCTCCGCCTGCGCTTTGGCGCTATTTTGCGTATCGCTGATGCGGTCGAGCGCCGCGTGCAGCTGCCCGGCAAAGCTGATGGTTGGCTGTGTATCCACGCTTTGACTGCGCGCCATTGATGCCGTTGCCTGCATCTGCGACAGCACGCCCTCAATACCCTGAATCGCCATGTTGACTCCCAGATTGTGTTAAACCTGGGAACGAGCTTACCAGTTTGTCAATAAGATAAAGGCGCTAAATAGCGCTATAAAAACGGGTTATTTGGCCCATCAAATTTCCCGAAGCATCAAATAATGGCATAGCTGTCTTTATGTGTTTTGCGCCAGGGAGTCTGCTTTGTTTTCGTTTACGTTTAACGCCATTGATCAGGATCGACGAGGTGCGCAATGAGCGCGAGTGCTACGGCTACGCCACAAAATAAAACTGTAGAATGGGTCAATCGCCTGCGCGCTAATCCAAAAATTCCACTGATGGTGGCCGGTGCCGCCGCGGTGGCTATTCTCGTGGCAATGGTACTGTGGGCCAAATCCCCGGACTATCGCACGCTGTTCAGTAACCTGTCCGATCAGGACGGGGGGGCCATCGTGACCCAACTGACCCAGATGAACGTCCCCTATCGTTTCGCCGATAACGGCGGGGCGCTGGAAGTGCCCGCTGACAAAGTGCATGAACTGCGCCTGCGTTTGGCCCAACTCGGCCTGCCGAAAGGCGGCGCGGTAGGTTTTGAACTGCTCGATCAGGAAAAATTCGGCATCAGCCAGTTCAGCGAGCAGGTGAACTACCAGCGCGCGCTGGAAGGTGAACTGTCACGTACCATCGAAACCCTCGGTCCGGTCAAAAGCGCCCGCGTGCACTTAGCGATGCCAAAACCTTCGCTGTTCGTACGCGAGCAGAAATCCCCTTCTGCCTCCATTACCGTCAACCTCGAACCGGGCCGCGCGCTTGATGAAGGGCAAATCTCCGCGGTGGTCCATCTGGTCTCCAGCGCCGTAGCGGGTTTACCGCCGGGCAACGTCACCGTGGTCGATCAGGGCGGCCATCTGCTGACCCAGTCCAATACCAGCGCTCGTGACCTGAATGACGCGCAGCTGAAATACACCGCCGACGTTGAAGGCCGCGTTCAGCGCCGTATTGAAGCGATTCTTGGGCCGATCGTCGGTAACGGTAATGTGCATGCGCAGGTCACCGCGCAGGTAAACTTCGATAATAAAGAGCAAACCGACGAACAGTATCGCCCGAACGGCGATCCTAACCAGGCCGCCATTCGTTCGCGTCAGGTGAGCGAAAACGACCAAGTCGGTAGCCCGTATCCGGGCGGCGTTCCTGGCGCGCTGTCAAACACCCCGGCACCGGCGCCGTCGGCGCCGATTGCCAATCCGCCGGCGAATCAGGGCAACGCGCAGAATGCCAATACCCGCACAGCCGCCACCACCGGTCCACGCAATACCCAGCGTAGCGAAACCAGCAACTTCGAACTCGATCGCACCATTTCGCACACCAAAAAGAACGTTGGCGATGTTCAGCGTCTGTCGGTCGCCGTGGTGGTCAACTATCGCAATCTGCCAGACGGTAAGCCGCTGCCGCTGACCAGCGATCAGATGAAACAGATTGAAGATTTAACCCGCGAGGCGATGGGCTTCTCCAGCCAGCGCGGCGATACCCTGAACGTGGTCAACTCGCCGTTTAACAGCAGCGATGACAGCGGTGGTGAACTGCCGTTCTGGAAGCAGCAGTCGTTTATCGATCAGCTGATGTCCGCCGGTCGCTGGCTGCTGGTGCTGATTGTTGCCTGGCTGCTGTGGCGTAAAGCGATTAAACCGCAGCTTGTGCGCCGTGAACAGGCCGCCCTGGCCGAGGTGGAAAAAGCCAAAGCGCAGCAGGAAATTCAGGAAGCCGTTGAGGTTCGCCTCAGTAAAGATGAACAGACCCAGCAACGCCGTGCCAACCAGCGCCTGAGCGCCGAGGTGATGAGCCAGCGTATTCGCGAAATGTCTGATAACGATCCGCGCGTCGTGGCGCTGGTCATTCGCCAATGGATGAATAACGACCATGAGTAATCTTACCGGAATCGACAAAAGCGTCATTTTGCTGATGACGATTGGCGAAGATCGCGCCGCTGAGGTGTTTAAGCACCTCAGCACCCGCGAAGTACAGCAGCTCAGTACCGCCATGGCGGGCATCAAACAGATCTCGAATAAACAGCTGACCGACGTGTTGGCCGAGTTTGAGCAAGAGGCCGAGCAGTTCGCGGCGCTGAGCGTTAACGCCAATGAATATCTGCGCTCGGTGCTGGTTAAAGCTCTGGGCGAAGAGCGCGCCTCCAGCCTGCTGGAGGATATTCTCGAAACCCGCGAAACCACCAGCGGGATCGAGACGCTCAACTTTATGGAACCGCAGAGCGCCGCCGATATTATTCGCGACGAGCATCCGCAGATCATCGCCACCATTCTGGTCCACCTCAAGCGTGGTCAGGCGGCCGATATTCTGGCGCTGTTCGATGAACGTCTGCGACACGACGTCATGCTGCGTATCGCCACCTTCGGCGGCGTGCAGCCGGCCGCGCTGGCGGAACTGACAGAGGTGTTGAACGGTCTGCTCGACGGCCAGAACCTCAAGCGCAGCAAAATGGGCGGCGTGAGAACGGCGGCAGAAATTATCA
>NZ_CBDKZX010000078.1:0-17540 GCF_965301105.1 Kluyvera sp. | reverse complement strand
CGCCCGGAAGATATTCCGCTGCTGGTGAAGGCCTTCACCTTTAAAATCGCCCGCCGTCTGGGGCGCAATATCGACAGCATTCCGGCGGAAACGCTGCGCACGCTGAGCCAGATGGAGTGGCCAGGCAACGTACGTGAACTGGAAAACGTGATTGAACGCGCGGTGCTGCTGACCCGCGGCAGCGTGTTACAGCTATCGATGCCAGAGCTGGCATTCGCGGGCGATGAGCCACAACCGGCCCCGGTGGCCGAAGCGGCGAAAGACGGCGAAGACGAATACCAGCTGATTGTTCGGGTATTGAAAGAGACCAACGGCGTGGTGGCCGGGGCCAAAGGCGCAGCACAGCGTCTCGGGCTGAAGCGCACCACGCTGCTGTCGCGCATGAAGCGTCTGGGCATCGATAAAGACGCGCTGATGTAACACCGCCCACGGCGTCGCCCCCCCGGACGGCGCCATTCAGTCCCCTCTCCCCCATGGGGAGAGGGTTAGGGTGAGGGGGCAAGCAGGGCATAAAAGAATATCCCTTTTAACGACATCGCATTCCCTCCCCATCGTTTCTTATTTTATGAAACACCGTTTTGTGAATCATTTCGCGTTCTGCAGTCTTAATGAATGATAAACAAGCGTTTTCTCCGGGAGACGCTTATGATTCGCTTACCTCTGTCCGCTACCCTTGCCCTATTATTCTCCGCGCAGACGGCCTTTGCCGCCCTGCCTGCATTTACCATTTGGCCCGGCGGCGAAGCGCCTGGCGCTAAAAGCAGCCCGGTCAGCTACGCGCTGGTCGAACGCAGCAAAGATCCCACCCTGCCCGACCGCGCGGTCACCGGCATCCGCGCGCCGGAAATCACCGTTTATGCGCCAGAACATCCGAACGGCGTGGCGCTGCTGGTCACGCCCGGCGGCTCGTACCAGCGCGTGGTGCTGGATAAAGAAGGCAGCGATTTAGCCGCGCCGTTTAACGCCAAAGGCTACACCCTGTTCGTCATGACCTATCGTATGCCCGCTGACGGCCACGCCGAAGGAGCCAATGCGCCGCTCGCCGACGCTCAGCGAGCGCTGCGTACTCTGCGCGCCCGCGCCGCCGAATGGCAGATTGATCCACACAAAATCGGCGTGATGGGCTTCTCCGCCGGTGGGCATATCGCAGCCAGCCTCGAGACGCGCTATAGCGAGACGGTTTATGCCCCGGTCGATGAGGTCGACAAGCAGAGCGCGCGACCTGATTTCGTGGTGCTCGGCTATCCGGTCATTTCAATGGATAAGGCCATTGCCCATCCCGGCTCGCGGAAAGCGCTGATTGGCGACATGCCCAGCGCCGAGCAGATTAATCACTATTCGCCGGAGCTGAACGTCACCGCCCAGACGCCGCCGACCTTCCTGATGCACGCGGTGGACGACCCGTCGGTGCCGGTCGATAACTCGCTGGTGATGTTCAACGCCCTGCGTGAGCATAAGGTACCGACCGAACTGCATCTGTTTGCCGAAGGCAAGCACGGGTTTGGGATTCGCGGCGCCAAAGGGCTGCCCGCCGCCGCCTGGCCGGAGCTGGCGATGAACTGGATAGCGTCGCTGCCGTAATCCTTTCCGGCGTCGCTGCGCTCAGCCAGGCAGCGACGCCGGAAAATCACCCGCACAAAACTCAGATCTCATTTTTTCTTTTTGATCACAATAATCCAGTAAATCACCCCATTCTCTTCTGTCTCCCCGCCCCGCATTTGCCTAACGTAGAAGCCATAAGAAACGTCAGGTTAATCGCCCAGGAGCCAGAAAAATGACTACCCGTATCCAGCGCCTGAAAGAGGCCCTCTTTGCCAACCCGCGCGAAATCTCCCTTGAGCGCGCCGTCCTCTACACCGAAAGCCATCGCCAGACCGAGGGCGAACCGGTAATTATTCGCCGCGCCAAAGCCACCGCGCATATTCTCGATAAGGTTGCTATCAGCATCCGCGACGACGAGCTGATTGCCGGCAACCGCACCATCAAACCGCGTGCCGGGATCATGTCGCCAGAAATGGATCCTTACTGGCTGCTCAAAGAGTTAGATCAGTTCCCCACCCGCCCGCAGGATCGCTTCAACATCAGCGATGACGACAAGCGCCTGTATCGCGAAGAACTGTTCCCGTACTGGGAAAAGCGCTCAATGAAAGACTTCATCAACGCCCAGATGACGGACGAGGTGAAGGCCGCCGTGAGCACGCAAATTTTCAGCGTCAACCAGACCGACAAAGGTCAGGGACACATCATTATCGACTACCCGCGCCTGCTGAATAATGGCCTCGACGCGCTGGTCAACGAGATGCGCGATCACCTGCGCCAACAGCCGGATAATGATTTTTACCGCGCGGTGCTGATTCTGCTGGAAGCCTCACAGCGGCACATTCTGCGCTACGCCGTCCTCGCAGAGACGATGGCCGCGCAGTGCAGCGACCCGCAGCGCCGCCGGGAGCTGGAAGCCATTGCCACGATCTCTCGTCATAACGCCATACATAAAGCGGAAAACTTCGGCCAGGCCTGCCAGCTGTTCTGGTACATGAACATCATTTTGCAATATGAATCGAATGCCAGCTCCATCTCGCTGGGGCGCTTTGACCAGTACATGCTGCCGTTCTGGCAGGCTTCGCTGAATCACGGCGACGATCCCGCACTTATGCAGGAGCTGCTGACGTCGCTGTGGGTGAAATGCAACGATATCGTCCTGTTGCGCTCCACCAGCAGCGCCCGCTACTTTGCCGGCTTCCCGACCGGCTACACCGCCCTGCTCGGTGGGTTAACCGAAAATGGCCGCAGCGCGGTGAACGTGCTCTCCTTTGCCTGTCTGGATGCCTACCAGAACGTGCGCCTGCCGCAGCCGAACCTCGGCGTGCGGGTCAACGAACTGATCGACCGCCCGTTTCTGCGCAAAACCGCCGAGACCGTACGCCTCGGCACCGGCATTCCGCAGATCTTCAACGACGAAGTGGTGGTTCCGGCGTTCCTTAACCGCGGCGTGTCGCTGGAAGACGCGCGCGACTACGCGGTGGTGGGCTGCGTCGAGCTGTCGATTCCAGGCCGGACCTACGGGCTGCACGACATCGCCATGTTCAACCTGCTGAAAGTGATGGAAATCGTCATGCATGAGCATGAAGGCGATGAGCAAATCACCTACGACAGCCTGCTGGCGAGCATTCGCGACAAAATTCGCCACTACATTCAACTGATGGTCGAAGGCAGCAACATCTGCGATATCGGCCACCGCGACTGGGCGCCGGTACCGCTGCTCTCTTCGTTTGTCGAAGACTGCATCGAAAAGGGCAAAGACATCACCGCTGGCGGCGCGCGCTACAACTTTTCCGGGGTGCAGGGCATTGGCATCGCCAACCTCAGCGACTCACTGCACGCCCTTAAAGGCATGGTGTTTGACCAGCAGCGCATGAGCTTTGATGAACTGCTGGCGGTGCTGAAGGCCAACTTCGCCACGCCGGAAGGGGAAAAAGTTCGCGCCCGGTTAATCAATCGCTTCGAGAAGTACGGCAACGACATCGATGATGTTGATAACATCAGCGCCGATCTGCTGCGTTTTTACTGCAAAGAGGTGGAAAAATACCGTAACCCGCGCGGCGGCCAGTTTACGCCTGGCTCTTATACCGTTTCCGCGCACGTGCCGCTGGGGTCGGTGGTGGGCGCGACGCCAGACGGACGTTTCGCCGGTGAGCAACTGGCGGACGGCGGGCTATCGCCGATGGTCGGCCAGGACGCACAGGGGCCAACGGCGGTGCTGAAATCGGTGAGCAAGCTGGATAATTACCTGCTCTCCAACGGCACGCTGCTGAACGTTAAATTCACCCCGTCAACGTTGGAAGGTGAAAGCGGCCTCAACAAGCTGGCGGATTTCCTCCACGCCTTTACCAAACTGAAATTGCAGCATATTCAGTTCAACGTGGTGAACGCCGAAACGCTGCGCGAAGCCCAGCAGCGGCCGCAGGATTTCGCTGGTCTGGTGGTCCGCGTCGCGGGCTACAGCGCCTTCTTTGTCGAGCTGTCGAAGGAGATTCAGGATGACATTATCCGCCGCACCGCGCATCAGCTGTGAGGTGATTGAGACGCGCGCCGACACGGCGCGCATTTTCAACATTCAGCGTTATTCGCTCAACGATGGGCAGGGTATCCGCACGGTGGTTTTTTTCAAAGGCTGCCCGCACACCTGCCCATGGTGCGCGAATCCGGAGTCGATGTCGCCCAGGATTGAAACCGTGCGCCGGGAAAGCAAATGTCTGCACTGCGCCACCTGTCTGCAGGACGCCGAAGAGTGCCCTTCCGGCGCGTGGGAAAATATTGGCCGCGACGTGACGCTGGAGGAACTTGAACGCGAGGTGCTGAAAGACGAGGTGTTCTTTCGCGCGTCCGGCGGCGGCGTGACGCTCTCCGGCGGCGAAGTGCTGATGCAGGCCGAATTCGCCGCTCGCCTGGTACAGCGGCTGAAACAGTGGGGTATCCGTACGGCGATTGAAACCGCAGGCGATACCTCGCCGCGCCGTCTGCTGCCGCTGGCAAGAGAGTGCGATGAGGTGCTGTTCGACCTGAAAATCATGGATACCGAACGGGCCCGTACTGTCCTGAACATGAACCAACCGCGCGTGCTGGAGAACTTCCGCCTGCTGCTAAACGAAGGCATTAAGGTCATTCCGCGCCTGCCGCTGATTCCCGGCTTTACTCTTAACCGAGAAAACGTGGCGCAGATTCTGGCGTTCCTCGCGCCGCTGCCGGTGGATGAGGTGCATTTACTGCCGTTCCATCAGTACGGTGAGCCAAAGTATGCTCTGCTGGATCGCGCGTGGGTCATGGCGGGGATTCACGCGCCGGAAGCTGAGGAGATAGCGCCCATTCAGGCAATGGTTGAGCAGGCCGGGTATCGGGTTGTCATTGGAGGATAAACCGACGAAGCACCGGCCAGGCCGGTGCTGCACGAGTTATGACGCGCGATAAAACGGCTTATCCCCCAGAATCGTCGCCCGGTGCATAATCCGCCGCTGCGGCAGATAATCGGCGTTAGCGTAGTGCTGCGTCACCCGGTTATCCCAAATCGCCACGTCGTTCGGCTGCCAGCGCCAGCGCACCTGAAATTCCGGTTTAGTCACGTGGGCAAACAGATAGCTCAGCAGCGCCTCGCTCTCTTTCTCGGTCACGTCGACAATCCGCGTGGTAAACCCTTCGTTGACGAACAGCGCCTGCTTACCGGTCACCGGATGGGTACGCACCACCGGATGCAGCAGCGGCGGGTGCTTCGCCACCGCTTCCAGCCAGCGCTGATGCTCTTCCTCGGTTTTACGATATTTGTATTCCTGGAACGATTTACGGAAATCGTGCTCGGCGCGCAGACCGCTCAGCAGTACCTTAAACGGCTCGGAGAGCGCCTCATAGGCGGCAATCCCGCTGGTCCACAGGGTGTCGCCGCCGGTCGACGGCAGCTCTTTCGCCGCCAGAATCGCCCCGGCGGGCGGCGTGTCGATAAAGGTCACGTCGGTGTGCCAGTTGTCGTTATCCGGCGGATTATTGTCGTGGGTGTCCAGCACAATAATTTCTTCCACGCCCGGCGCATGCGGATACACCGGATGAATATGCAGATCGCCAAAGCGCTGGGCCAGCGCACGCTGCTGCTCGGGGGTAATCAGCTGCTCACGCAGGAAGACCACCTGATGACGCAACACCGCGTGGTATAGCTGTTCGAACTGGTTGTCGCTCAGCGGGCGAGTCAGGTCCGCGCCGGACACCTGCGCGCCGATGTACGGCCCAAGTGGGGTAATCGCCAGACGTTCACTCATTGTACTTCTCCATGCCAGGGGGTCAGGCGACGCTGAAGCGTACGCAGACCGAGTTCCAGACCAAAAGCGATAATTGCGATCACCGCAATCCCCGCCAGCACCACGTCGGTAGCCAAAAACTCCCCGGCGGACTGCACCATAAAACCTAAGCCTCGGGTGGCGGCGATAAGCTCGGCGGCCACCAGCGTTGACCAACCCACGCCTAAACCAATGCGCAGACCGGTTAAAATCTCCGGCAGCGCGCCGGGTAAAATCACCAGCCACAGCACCTGAGCGCGGCTGGCGCCCAACGACTGCGCGGCGCGAATACGTACCTGTTGCGCGCTTTTCACCCCTGCCAGCGCCGACATGGCAACCGGCGCGAAAATCGCCAGATAAATCAGTAATATTTTCGACGTTTCGCCAATACCAAACCAGATAACCATCAGCGGCAGATAGGCCAGCGGCGGCACCGGGCGATACAGTTCAATAATCGGATCAAGGATGCCGCGTACTGTCGGGCTCAGACCCATCGCAATCCCCACCGGGATCCCGACGAGCGTCGCCGCCAGCAGCGCAACAAGAATACGCCCGAGGCTCGCCGCCAGATGCTGCCACAGCGTCGCGTCCATAAAGCCCTGCGGGCTGGCGATGGTCAGCAGTTTATTCAGCACCTGAACCGGCGAAGGCAGAAACAGCGGGCTAATCAGCGCTAACGCCGCCACCGCCCACCAGATAGCCAGCAGCGCCGCCAGCGTCGTCAGGCTCAGTGTCAGATGGCGTGACAAGGGCCAACGCAGCTTCGATGCACGCTGACGCGGTTTATCATTAATCACCACGCTCATGAGAAGGCCTCCCGTTGTTCGAACACCCGGCTGAGTACGTACTCGCGTTGGGCAATAAAGCGCGGATCGGACTTAATGCTGCGGCAGGATTCCCCGGAGACAAAACGACGGGCGAAGTCCAGCGACAGACGCTCCTGCACGCGGCCCGGCCCCGGCGACAGCAAAACCAGCTCGGTGGCCATAAATATCGCCTCTTCGATGTCGTGAGTGATCAGCAACACTTTCTTACCCGTCTCATGCCACAGCTTCAGCAGCAACGTCTGCATTTGCTCGCGGGTAAACGCATCAAGCGCGCCGAACGGCTCATCCAGCAGCAACAGTTGCGGATTGGCCGCCAGCGCTCGGGCAATCCCCACCCGCTGGCGCTGACCGCCGGAAAGCTGCCAGATAAAGCGCTTTTCCGCGCCCTCAAGGCCAACTTTCTTCAGCATCTGCGCGGCGGTTTCCCGACGCTCAGACTTGCTGATGCCCGCGAGCTGTAGCCCCAGCGCGACGTTATCCTGCACGTTGCGCCACGGCAGCAGCCCTTCATTCTGAAAGACCACGCCGCGATCGGCGCCCGGCCCGTCAACACGTTTTCCGTCGAGGATGATGCTGCCGTGCTGATATGGCACAAATCCGGCAATCAGGTTCAGCAGCGTGGTCTTACCGCAGCCGGACGGCCCCAGCACCACCAACAGTTCACCGCTGTCCAGCGTGAGACTGATATCCGCCAGCGCCGGTTTACCGCCGTAGTCGGCGGACAGATGCGAGATTTGCAGCATCATGGCCTCCTTACTTCACAAAACGGTCGGTAACGTACTGGCTGTAGTCGGTCGCCACGGCGGGCACTTTGCCCTGTTCTTTGAGGAACTGCGCGGTATCGACAATCGCCTTATTCACCGGGCCATTCAGCGCCTGCGCCTGCTGTTCGGCGGTGAGATAGGTGTTGCCTTTCACCAGCCCCGGCACGTCCGCTTCCGGCACGCCGCTCAGACGCGCCAGCTTGCTGATGTTGTCGGGCTGCGCCAGCCATTTATCCGGGTTATCGATATAGCCACGCTGAGCGTCAATCGCGCTTTTCGCGAATGCCTTCACCACCTCAGGATGCTGCTCGGCAAAATCTTTACGCACCACCCAGACGTCCAGCGTCGGTGCGCCCCATTCGCCTACTTTTGAAGAGTCGGTCAGCACGGTTCCGTCTTTTTCCAGCGAGTTCACCGCTGGTGCCCACACGTAGGCGCCATCAATGTCGCCACGCTGCCAGGCGGCAATAATCGCCGGCGGCTGCAGGTTGATAATCTGTACCTGACCCGGCTTGATGCCCCAGTGCTTGAGCGCGGCCAGCAGGCTGTAGTGGGTGGTGGAGATAAACGGCACGGCAATGCGTTTGCCAATCAAATCTTCGGGTTTAGTGATGGCCTTTTTCACCACCAGCGCTTCAGAGTTGCCGAGCTGTGAGGCCAGCAGGAAGACTTCAATCGGCACCTGCTGACTGGCGGCCACCGCCAGCGGGCTGGAACCGATATTGCCAATTTGCACATCGCCGGAAGCCAGTGCGCGCACGATGCTCGCGCCGCTGTCGAACTTACGCCAGTCCGGCTTTGCACCGCTCAGCTTTTCGAAGGTTTTATCCGCCTGCGCCACTTTGGCCGGTTCAGCGGAAGTTTGATAGGCGATAGTGACGTCCACGGCCTGCGCCTGGAAAGCCAACAGCGCCAGCGCGGCGGCGATAACGGTGAAACGCGATGCGATTGCCATAATGTCCTGCTCCCATGTCTTGTTATGTGAGCAGTATTTCCGGCGCGAGGGGGTTTGATAAAGGAATTAAAAGTGCTGGTTAATGCCAATTTGTTTTTAGAAAAAAAGCGGCAAAGGATAGTTCAGAAATGGGATTACGCAGAGGACATTGTAGGCCGGATAAGCGAAGCGCCATCCGGCAATGTGCACCGAACAGCCGGATGGCGCTTCGCTTATCCGGCCTACAGGTGATCCGCGAGGGTTCTGAATCAGCAGTGCGATTTCAGCGCCGCAATATCCTTTGGCGTAGTTCGGCAGCAGCCGCCAATCAGCTTTGCTCCGGCGGCCAGCCACTGCGGCAGATAGCCTTCCAGCGTGGCGCAGGCTTCACCGTGGTGGTGCCAGGTTTTACTCACCGCGTCATAGTGCTCACCCGAGTTCGGATAGACCACCAGCGGCAACGGCGTCAGGCTGTGCAGATACTCCAGCGCCTCGACGGTTTTTTCCAGCGCGATACAGTTAATTCCGACCGCCAGAATCTGCGGATAATCCGCCAGCAGGGCCAGCACATCGCGCAGCGGCGTGCCGTCGCTCAGATGCTGAGCATCGCGTAGCGTAAACGAGAACCACGCCTGCGCTACCGGATACTCGGTCAGCAGCTGCGCCAGCGCACGAATTTCATCAAACGACGGCAGGGTCTCACAGGCCAGCAGATCGACACCGCCATCCAGCAACGCTTCAACGCGCGGGCGGTGGAAATCCTGGAACACCTGCGCGCTGCGCTGGTAGTCACCGCGGTACTCCGAGCCATCCGCCAGGTACGCGCCGTAGGGCCCCACGGAACCGGCAATCAGCAGCCCGTGGGCCGCCGGGTTTTCCGCGCGATACGCATCTCGCGCCTGACGCGCCAGCTCGACGCTTTTAATAATCAGCGCCCGCGACTGCGTTTCATCCAGCCCGCGGGCGGCAAAACCGTCCGGTGTGGCCTGATAGCTGGCGGTGATCGCCACCTGCGCCCCGGCTCGGAAATAGTCGAGATGCACGTCGTAAATCAGCTGCGGATTTTCCATCAGCACTTTGGCCGACCACAGGCTATCGGCCAGATCGCAGCCGCGCGCCTCCAGTTCGGTGGCCATCGCCCCGTCGAGTAATACGAAGGGACGATCGTTCAGAATGGCGGTTAAAGGATTATTCTGCGACATGCTGCGGCTCCTGTTGGCTCTGGCGCGAACGCGTTAAGAAATAGGCACCATAGCACAGCGCCACGAACGGAATCCCGCACCACAGCGCGATACGCTGCGACGGGTCAAAGGCCAGCCCCACGCAGGCCACCAGGCACAGCACGAAGCCCAGCACCGGCACCAGCGGATACCACGGCGCGCGGTAGTGCAGCTCGCTCAGCGCCTTGCCCTGCTGGAGATGACGGCGACGGAACACGAAATGCGAGGCGCAGATGCTTATCCACACCGCCACTACCGCAAAACCGGAAATAGCCGACAACGCCACAAAAACGGTATCCGGGGCGACGATGCTGGAGAACAGCGCCAGCAAGCCGCCAAGCATACTCACCGATAGCGCCACCAGCGGCACGCCGTTATTGGTCAGCTGCGAGAAACAGCGCGGTAACGTGCGCTCGTTGGACAGCGACCACAGCATACGACCGGAAGCGTAAAGCCCGGAGTTGGCCGCCGACAGAATCGCCGTCAGGATCACGAAGTTAAAAATGTCCGCCGCATAAGGAATGCCCACCTTCTCAAAGACCAGCACAAACGGACTTTTTTCGACGCCCGCCTGCTGCATCGGGATCAGCGCCGCCAGCACGAACACGGTGCCGATAAAGAAGATAATCAGCCGCGCGATAGTGGTCCGAATGGCTACCGGGATCACCTTGTGCGGGTTCTCGGTTTCACCGGCGGCAATGCCGATAAGCTCGGTGCCGGAGAAAGCAAAATTCACCGCCACCATCGTCATCAGAATCGGCAGCCCACCGTGCGGGAACCAGCCTTCGGCGGTAATATTACGCAGCCCCGGCGCCGGTGAGCCGTCCTGCATGGGGATAAACCCGAAGATGGCCGCGCCGCCCAGAATAATAAACGCGATGATGGTGATAACCTTCACCAGCGAGAACCAGAACTCCCCCTCGGCGAAAAAGCGCGTCGAGATAACATTCAGGCCGAAAATCAGCACGCAGAACAGCAGGCACCAAATCCACACCGGCACCTGCGGGAACCAGTACTGCATACAGAACCCGGCGGCGGTAAAGCTCGATCCTAGCGCTACCGTCCACGTCAGCCAGTAGAGCCACGCCACGGTGTAGCCGGTGGCCGGGCCGAGATAACGGGCGGCATAAACGTGGAACGCGCCGGTTTCCGGCATCGCCACCGACAGTTCGCCGAGGCATTGCATCACCAGCCAGACCACCAGCGCGCCGATTAGGTAGGCCAGCAGCGTACCCGCCGCACCGGTGGTGGAGATGATATAGCCGGTATTGAAAAAAAGCCCTGTGCCAATAACCCCGCCCAGCGACAGCATCACCAGGTGGCGGGTTTTCATGGTGCGCTTCAGTTGCCCACCTTGTTGTTGTGTTGTGTTTTGCATTATTACCTTCTAAACGTATGGACATCTAAACATCCAAATGAAGAGAAGGTTATACAACGATTGTTAAAGAATTGCAAAACGGCGGGAAGCAGCAGGAATGAAGGAAGGGTGCGGCTTGTTCCCCTCACCCTAACCCTCTCCCCAAAGGGGCGAGGGAATCGTGCGGTGTTGTCGGTAAGGAAGGTGTCGGTTTTCTCCCTCTCGCTTCAAGGGCGAGGGGACCGGATGGTGCAGTGGGTGGGTATGGCGCGGGTTTGCTCCCTCTCCCTTCCAGGGAGAGGGCCGGGGTGAGGGTACAGCGCATACCCTCACCCACCGCGGACGCTTACTCGTCGAAGAACCAGTATCCCTGGTTAATCAGCGCCGTCAGTTCCGCGACAAACGCCGGATTTCGCAGCGCCTCGCCAAAATGGGTTTTATCCAGTTCGGTATAGCGGCACAGCATGTCAGCCGCCTGCGGTTCGCAGGTCTCCAGCTTCTCGCTGTTGATAAAGAAGCTCTCGCCCACGTTCAGTACCCGCAGCCCGTTGAGGCGGCGCAGGGTTTCCCCATCTTCCAGCGCAGCAAGCACCTCTTCCGGTTCGAACGGCGGCTCCGCTGGGGCAATATCCAGCTCGTGGCGCGGCGTACTGGCAAAACTGCCGAACCACTGTTTGAAATCGTTCGGCTGACGGATCATGTCGATCATCATCATCCGCAGACGCTCCAGCTCGTGCTCTTCCACCTTACCCGCGTGTTCGCGACAGGTGAGATCCGGGTCGGTGTAGTACTTCTCGCCGAGATCGTTCTCCAGCACGTAGTCGGCGAAGCTGCTGATCAACTCGCGACCGTTCGGGCCACGGAAGCCGACGGAGTAGTTCAGCGTATCTTCATAGGTATACCCATCGTGCGGGAATCCTGGCGGAATGTAGAGGATATCGCCCGGTTCCATTTCCACTTCAATAATCGGCGTAAACGGCTCAACGTGCAGCAGCGCCGGATGCGGGCAGTGCTGTTTTAACGGCAGCGCGTCGCCCACGCGCCAGCGACGACGGCCCATCCCTTGAATAATAAAGACGTCATACGGATCGATATGCGGGCCAACGCCGCCGCCCGGCACCGAGAAGGAGATCATCAGATCATCGAGGCGCCAGTCAGGCAGCACGCGGAACGGGCGCACCAGTTCGGCGGCAGGTTCGTGCCAGTGGTTCACCGCCTGCGCCAGCAGCGACCAGTTCTTCTCCCCCAGATGGTCAAAATCCTCAAACGGGCCGTTGCTCGCCTGCCACTTGCCGTCAACGTGGCTCACCAGACGGCTGTCAACCTCCATCTCCATCGCCAGACCGGCCAGTTCGTCAGGCGTAATCGGGTCAACAAAATTCGGGAACGCGTTTTTCAGGACCACCGGTTGTTTCTGCCAGTATTTCTCCAGAAACTCCGGCCAGTTAAGGTTGAGTTGATAAGCCATGTTTTTTATACCATCAGTAGAGGGGTAGGCTCGATTATAAGGAGGGCTGCCCGGGGTCCGCTTTGTGATGAATCAATTGCGGATGCACACTGATGAATAGAATTCATAACGTCTTACTATTTTGCCTGATTATCCGTTCAGAAAATCAATATATTCTATCGGCCTTTAACACTCCCGAATGGAACAATATGACTGGTACTCCGGCGCGGAAGACACCCGCCAAAGGTCAGCATGGCCTGCTTTTTGTTGTCATCCTCAGTGCCTTAATGGCTTTTACCTCGCTCTCAACCGATATTTATCTTCCCGCCATGCCGGTGATGGCGCGCGATTTACACGGCAACGTCGAACTCACGATTACCGGTTTTTTAGTCGGTTTTTGCATTGCCCAACTGCTCTGGGGGCCGCTAAGCGACCGTTTTGGCCGTCGCTTGCCGCTGTTTATCGGCCTGGGACTATTTATCATCGGTTCGATCGGCTGCGCGCTCTCGCGCAATATTGAGCAGATTGTCTTTTGGCGTGTATTCCAGGCGCTGGGGGCCTGCACTGGCCCAATGCTGGCGCGTGCGATGATCCGTGACCTATTCAGTCGTACCCGCGCCGCGCAAATGCTCTCGACGCTGATCCTGATGATGGCCATCGCTCCCATTGCCGGACCGCTACTCGGCGGACAGATCATTGTGTTTGCCAGCTGGCACGTCATTTTCTGGCTGCTGGCTGTGATTGGCGTACTGATGTTCTTTACTCTCTTCTGGCTACCGGAAACGCTGCCGGAAGAGAAGCGTGTTAAAGCGTCGCTGGGCGGCGTGTTTAAGAACTACGGCCTGCTGTTAACCAACGTCGCCTTTATGCGCTACACCCTGTGCCTGACCTGCTTTTACGTCGCCGCCTACGCGTTTATCGCCGGGTCGCCATTCGTCTATATCAGCTACTTCGGCGTCGATCCGCAGCACTACGGCTGGTTATTCGCGCTGAACGTTGTTGGCGTCATGCTCATGAGCGTGGTAAACCGCCGAATCGTCCACCGCTATCCGCTGGAGACGCTGCTAAAGATATCGCTGTTGGTGGCGGGCGCGGCGGCAATCGTGTTGGCGATTGCCGCGCGCTGGCAGATGGGAGGTCTGCTGCTGATCGTGGTGGCAGTGTTCATACTGTTTTCGATGAATGGGATTATCGCCGCCACCTCGACTGCCGCCGCGCTGGACGCCGCACCAAACGTCGCGGGTTCCGCCTCAGCGCTGATTGGCGCATTGCAATACGGTAGCGGGATTATTTCGTCACTGCTGTTGGCGACGCTCAGCGACGGCACGCCGTGGACCATGGCGTGGATCATGGCGCTGTTTACCCTCGCCAGCACCGCAATAGCCCTGACGACGCGCGCCAGGGCCGTGGCGTAATCAGGCGCTGACTACGCGATTGCGCCCCTGCTGTTTAGCCCGGTACAGCGCCGCATCGCTGCTGCTGATAAGCTCAGCGGCGATATCCGCGACGCTTTGGATACTGCACACCGACAGCGGCGAATCCCAGGTCATCACGCCCAGACTGATGGTCAGCACGCTGCCGATGGGGTTGGTTTCATGCACAATCTCCAGCGCCATTACCCGCTCGCGCAGGCGTTCAGCCACTGCCAGCGCGCCTTCCGCGCTGGTGTCCGGCAGTATCACCAGAAACTCTTCGCCGCCGTAGCGGCTCACGCTATCGCCCGGGCGCAGACCGCCTCTCAACGCGTCTGCTACGGCGCGCAGCACCTGGTCGCCCGCCGGGTGACCATAGGTGTCGTTGTAGCGTTTAAAGAAGTCGATATCCGCCATACACAGCGACAGCGACGTGCCTTCGCGCTGTGCGCGGGTAATTTCATAGCTGAGACGATCATCCATGTAGCGACGGTTAAACAAACCGGTTAGATGGTCTCGTTCAGCGTACTGCAGTAGCGTCTCGTTCGCGCGGGCAAGCTGCTGTTCCGCCAGCTTACGGTCAGTAATATCCATCCACGCCGAGGAGATGCCCGCCACGTTACCGCCCGCGTCGTACACCGCCATAGGCTTAATGTAGAAATAGCGACCGTAGAGAAACAGCTCTTTACTGGCAATCTCTTCACCGCCGTCGAGCAGAATGAAATCCTGCTGAAACAGCAGGTGCCACTCCGGCATCAGCGTTTTGAGAAACTGCCCTACCAGCTTTTCTTCCGGCTGCCCCAGCAGCTCACCCATCGCTTTATTCGCCTTCGTCAACTGACCCTGGCGGTCGATAACGCACAGCGCCAGCGGCGTATTCTGGTAAATAGATTCCAGTTGCAACACCCGCTCGCCGAGCTGGGAGATATCCCGATCGGTACCGCGATAGCCGGTCAGTTGGCCGTTTTCATCAAACAGCGGAATACCGCTGGTTTCGAGGATCACCGCCCGACCGTCTGCCCGCAGGTTACGATTAATCAGGCCCGAGAAGGGTTTGTGCGATGAGAGCACATCGCGGAAGGTGCTCTCCAGCCGCTCGGCCTCGCCCGGCACCATAAAATCAAACGGCGTACGGCCCAGCACCTCTTCGGCCGAGTAGCCGAGCAGGCGCATCACCACTTCTGAGGACCAGACGTAGCGCCCCTGCGTATCCACTTCCCACACCCAATCGGTGTTATGGTTGAGGAGATCGGCCAGCCTGCCGGAATCCATCGGGTCTTTCTGTACGAACGGCTTCTCCATTGTCATTCACCCTCTCCTTTGGTGCGATCGGCCTGACGAAGTGGTGTTTTTTTAACCACTTCATCAACCAAAACAAAATGACCTGTTATTTAATAGCCCGGAAGGCTTTGACGATTTGTGCGGCTGCACTATTTTATACCAAAGATAAAGGAGCCGTGCTCGTGATTGCAATTCAATATTTGTGTCCAAAATGTGCCGGTGTTACTGAAATAACCGACATTGAAAAAATAAAAAACGCGGAAGATCAATATCCGCTAACCTGTCACGCTTGTGGCGCGCCTTTCAGTAAAGACGCGCTTATCAAATTCGCCCGTCAAAAAGCCGAAGAAATGATTAACGAAGCCTTATTTCAATTAAAAAACTCGTCGCTTCAAGGAAATAAATAACCCGATAAGTTTTTCCTCAGCTACCACAGGAAAATATTAGATCTCATCCCTGTAGCGCTATTTATTTATTTTTCTTCATTTTCCCTAATCTATTTTTTAGTCCGTATTCAGAGCCTTACGCGCACAGAAGTGATAGCGCAAAAAATCGACGTTTGCTAACGTGGTTTCTCCATTCACTACGGCAAGGAGAGACACATCGTGTCACAGCCGCTGATTACTGCTCTCATCCCCGGAACCGGGTTTCCTGAACTCGACAACTACCGCAGCCGTCAGGCCGCTTTCTATAGCGATGACTACGGTCAACGCGCCCGCTATCGCCAGCACAACGAGGCCCTGCTTCAGCAGAACCGGAGCCCGCAGGTCGTTTTCTTCGGTGACTCCATTACCGACGGCTGGGATTTAGCGCAGAGCTTTCCGGGAAAAAACTACCTCAACCGCGGTATTGGTGGGCAAACCACCGCGCAGATGCTGGTGCGCTTTCGCCAGGACGTGCTAAACCTGCGCCCGCAGGCGGTGGTGATCCTCGCTGGCACCAACGACATCGCGGGCAATACCGGGCCAGTGAGCAATCTGGAAATTGAAGAGAACATCATGACGTTCGCCGAGCTGGCCACGCTACACGGTATTCAGGTGGTGATATCGTCCGTGCTTCCGGTCCATGACGCGAATCCCGACTCGCAGGATCTCTACGCCCAGCGTCCGCGCGAGCGCCTTATCGCGCTAAATCACTGGCTGAAAAGCTGGAGCGCGACGCAAGGCTTTGTCTGGCTGGATTACGCTACGCCAATGACGGACGCATGCGGCAAACTGATTACCCGCTACTCCGATGATGGTCTGCATCCCAATGCGGAAGGCTATCGCGTGATGGCCCCGCTGGCGGAAAATGCCGTTCAGGCGGCACTGTCGAAGGGAGATGGGGACTCTCCTTCCGGCTCACGATGATTCATTGGCGCTGCGGCCATCGGGCAATCGATCCTGACCTGCCCGATGGCATTTAGGTAGTGAAGAAGGCTTAAGCCAGCGCTTCGGCCTCCATCATCACCGGATGAAAACGGCGTTTGAAATAGATAAGCCCGTGCCCCTCTTCTTCCGCCAACGCGATATGCTGAACCTCCACCAGATAGACCAGATGGCTACCGATGGTCTGCACCTGGCGTATCTCGCCTTCCAGACATGCCAGTGCCGCCTTTAGCACCGGCTGCCCCAACGCGCCGCGCTGCCAGCCTGCGAGATTAAAGCGCTCGTCCATCGCCATACCGGTCATGCCGGCAAAGTGACGCGCCATGATCTCCTGTTCATGGTTGAGCACGTTGATGCACAGCTTACCGTTGCCCTGGAACACCGGGTTCATGGCGCTGTTGGCGTTGATACACACCATCACCGATGGCGGTGTATCCGTCACCGAACAGACGGCGGTAGCGGTGATCCCGCAGCGACCCGCTTCCCCTTCGGTGGTGACGACGTTAACGGCGGCCGACAGGCTGGCCATGGCATCGCGAAAACGCAGACGTTGTTCATCTAATTGCATTGTGACCTCCCGCTGCCCATTACTTCAGCAGCTTATCCAGCAGATTAATATCAGCGTTGTTGTGCAGGTGTGGCACCGTCCAGCCGTTCTGGTCGTATTCAGACAGGCAGCGATCGACCATCGCCATCATTTTGTCCATGTTGCCGGAGGTCTGGGCCTGGCGCAGACACTGCAGGCGGATCTCATCCTGGCTACCGGAGTAGTTAATTTCATACAGCTCGTGACGACCGCCGAACTCGCTGCCGATGGCATCCCACATCAGTTTTAAGATCTTGATGCGCTCCACGTGATCCATGCCGTTGGAGCCGCGCACGTATTTCGCCAGATATCGATCAATCTGCGGATTGTTCAGATCGCGGGCGCTCGACGGCAGGTAGATAAGCCCGCTGGTCACGTTACGTTCGATAATATTTTTGATTTTGGCGTAGGCCATCGGCGCCATCACGCGGTAGGTTTGCAGCGCCGCGTGATCCGGCAGGTACGCGCCGTTGACCCACGGGGTCGCTTCAGAACACATGGAGTCGCTCAGCGCCCAGAACATGTT
>NZ_CBDKZX010000077.1:0-17651 GCF_965301105.1 Kluyvera sp. | reverse complement strand
CCCGGCGGCTTGTTTGCCGTTGTTCCGTGTCAGTGGGAGCGCATTATAGGGAGTTATTTCTGGCTGACAAGAGGGAAAATGCATTTTTCTTTCAACCGCTCACCTTTTCGCCTTTTCGTCGATTATTTCTGCTTTTTGATGGCCGCAGGCAGGTCTGCCAGGCTATTAATCACCCAATCCGCCGCTTTCTCCGCTTCTTCCGTCACCGGCTTACCGGTGCGCACCAGCACTTTTGTACCGACATTCGCCGCTGCGGCTGCCAGCATGTCTTCAATTTTATCGCCAACCATATAAGAAGAAGCCATATCAATGTGCAGATATTCCTGCGCCGACTTCAACATACCTGGATGCGGTTTGCGACAGTCGCATACCTGACGATACTCTTCTACCGTTCCCTGCGGGTGGTGCGGACAATAGTAGATACCATCGAGATCGACACCACGGTCGGCCAGCGACCAGTCCATCCATTCCGTCAGCGTTTCAAACTGCGCTTCAGTAAACTTCCCGCGAGCAATACCCGATTGGTTAGTCACCAACACCAGGGCATAGCCCATTTCTTTTAATTCACGCATCACGTCAATGACGCCATCGATAAACTCAAACTCATCTATTTCATGAACGTAGCCATGATCGACATTAATCGTGCCATCACGATCGAGAAAAATAGCGGGTACGGACTTTGCCACCGTGTTGCTCCTGAATAAGGCATGTGCCCTTAGTATCGCATGTTTCGCCAGGCAAGAAAGCGTCGATCGCATAAATCAGATTGATTTAGACGTCTAGATGCCTTAACATCCGTTTTGTTGACGGTCATCGCCCGTCCAGGGCAGAAGAAAATGCCGCGGATAACTCCTAACTGATAATAAAAAATCTAATGATTAAACTTTCGAATATCACCAAGGTGTTCCAGCAGGGCCACCGTACGATTCAGGCACTAAACAACGTTAGCCTGCACGTACCTGCGGGACAAATTTACGGCGTCATTGGCGCATCCGGCGCAGGTAAAAGTACGCTAATTCGTTGCGTTAACCTGCTTGAACGCCCGACCGAAGGCAGCGTTCAGGTCGGCGGCCAGGAACTGACTTCATTATCTGAGTCGGCACTGACCAAAGCACGCCGCCAGATTGGCATGATCTTCCAGCACTTTAACCTGCTCTCATCTCGCACGGTATTTGGCAACGTCGCGCTGCCTCTGGAACTCGACAATACGCCAAAAGAAGAAATCAAGCGCCGGGTCACCGAGCTGCTGGATCTCGTCGGTCTGGGCGATAAGCACGACAGCTATCCGGCAAACCTGTCCGGCGGACAGAAACAGCGCGTGGCGATTGCCCGTGCTCTGGCCAGCAACCCCAAGGTGTTGCTGTGTGATGAAGCCACCAGCGCGCTGGATCCGGCTACCACGCGTTCTATTCTCGAACTGCTGAAAGACATTAACCGTCGTCTGGGCCTGACTATTCTGCTTATCACCCACGAAATGGATGTTGTTAAGCGTATCTGTGACTGCGTCGCCGTGATTAGCAACGGTGAGCTGATCGAACAGGATACGGTGAGTGAAGTCTTCTCTCATCCGAAAACGCCGCTGGCGCAGCAGTTCATTCAGTCCACACTGCATCTGGATATTCCAGAAGACTACCTGGCACGTCTGAAAGACACTCAGTCCGCTGATAGCGTTCCCATGCTACGCATGGAGTTTACCGGTCATTCGGTAGACGCCCCGCTGCTGTCAGAAACCGCGCGTCGCTTTAACGTGAATAACAACATTATTAGCGCGCAGATGGATTACGCGGGCGGCGTGAAGTTCGGCATCATGCTGACCGAAATGCACGGTACACCTGAAGATACGCAAGCGGCCATCGCCTGGCTGCAGCAACACCATGTAAAAGTAGAGGTATTGGGTTATGTCTGAGGCCATGATGTGGTTACTGGCGCGCGGCGTCTGGGAAACGCTGGCCATGACGTTTGTGTCAGGCTTTTTCGGTTTCGTGATTGGTTTGCCGGTTGGCGTGCTGCTTTATACGACACGTCCGGGACAAATCATTGAGAACGGCAAGCTTTACCGCATTCTCTCTGCGCTGGTGAATATCTTCCGTTCCATTCCGTTCATTATCCTGCTGGTGTGGATGATTCCATTTACCCGCGTGATTGTGGGCACCTCCATTGGTCTGCAGGCGGCGATTGTTCCGTTGACCGTGGGCGCCGCGCCGTTTATCGCCCGTATGGTGGAAAACGCCCTGCTGGAGATCCCGACCGGGCTGATTGAAGCTTCCCGCGCAATGGGCGCAACGCCGATGCAAATCATCCGTAAAGTTCTGCTGCCGGAAGCCCTCCCGGGCCTGGTGAATGCGGCAACCATTACGCTGATTACGCTGGTTGGTTACTCCGCGATGGGCGGTGCCGTGGGCGCTGGCGGCCTGGGCCAGATTGGCTATCAGTACGGCTACATTGGTTATAATGCTGTCGTGATGAATACAGTGCTGGTATTGCTGGTCGTTCTGGTTTATTTAATTCAACTATCTGGCGATCGTATCGTCCGGGCAGTGACTCATAAATAGCGTTACACACAACACAACTTAAAAGTTTAAGGAAATAAGCATGGCGTTCAATTTTAAAACCTTTGCGGCAGTTGGGGCCCTGATTGGTTCTCTGGCACTTGTTGGTTGCGGCCAGGACGAGAAAGATCCAAACCACATCAAAGTCGGCGTGATCGTCGGCGCAGAACAGCAGGTTGCTGAAGTTGCACAGAAAGTAGCAAAAGAGAAATACGGTCTGGACGTTGAGCTGGTTACCTTCAACGATTACGTACTGCCGAACGAAGCGCTGAGCAAAGGCGACATTGACGCCAACGCCTTCCAGCACAAACCGTACCTCGATCAGCAGATCAAAGACCGTGGTTACAAACTGGTATCCGTGGGTAATACCTTCGTTTACCCGATTGCTGGCTACTCGAAGAAAATCAAATCTCTGGATGAACTGAAAGCGGGCGACCAGATTGCCGTGCCTAACGATCCAACTAACCTGGGCCGTACTCTGTTGCTGCTGCAGGCACAGGGGCTTATCAAACTGAAAGACGGCGTTGGCCTGCTGCCGACTTCTCTGGATATCGTAGAGAACCCAAAAAATCTGAAGATTGTTGAACTGGAAGCTCCGCAGCTGCCGCGCTCACTGGACGATGCGCAGATTGCGCTGGCCGTCATTAACACCACCTACGCCAGCCAGATCAACCTGACCCCGGCGAAAGACGGTATCTTCGTGGAAGGTAAAGAGTCTCCGTATGTGAACCTGATTGTCACTCGCGAAGACAACAAAGACGCGGAAAACGTGAAGAAATTCGTTCAGGCTTACCAGTCTGACGAAGTTTACGAAGCGGCGAACAAAATCTTCAACGGCGGCGCTGTTAAAGGCTGGTAATTGTCTTACCGCTAAGCAGTATCTTTCAAGACGGGCGCATGCCCGTCTTGTCATTTATGCAAGCACCTGATTCAATAGCCCCCTGGTCTACCCTTTATAGAGGAATTACTATGCGTGCTTTACCGGTCTGTTTATTAGCGCTCCTGTTAGGCGGCTGCTCCATGCTAAACAGATCTCCCGTTGAACCCGTTCAAAGCACTGCGACCCCCGTCAAAACGGAGACCGCGAAACCGAAGGCGCCACGCGCAACGCCGGTACGAATTATTACCAACGCTGAAGATCTGGTCGGTAAGCCGTTCCGCGATCTGGGCGAGGTGTCGGGCGAATCTTGCCAGGCTACCAATCAGGATTCACCGCCGAATATCCCAACCGCGCGCAAACGCATGCAAATTAACGCGTCGAAAATGAAAGCGAACGCAGTACTGCTGCACAGCTGTGAAGTGACGAGCGGCACGCCGGGCTGCTACCGTCAGGCGGTCTGCGTCGGGTCTGCGCTCAACGTTTCCGCGAAGTAATGAGCACCTTCTCATTCGCGCAAATCGGCGTTATTCGCTCTCCTTATAAAGAGAAGTTTGCCGTGCCTCGCCAGCCGGGGCTGGTTAAAAGCTGTAGCGGCGAGCTGCATCTGGTCGCCCCCTACAACCAGGCCGACGCAGTGCGCGGTCTGGAGGCTTTCAGCCATTTGTGGGTGTTGTTTGTCTTCCATCAAACGATGGAAGGCGGCTGGCGCCCCACCGTTCGCCCTCCTCGTCTGGGCGGCAACGCGAGAATGGGCGTGTTTGCAACTCGCTCGACCTTCCGCCCTAACCCAATTGGGATGTCGTTGGTCGAACTGCGTGGTATCCGCTGCCATAAAGAACAGGTGATTCTTGAACTTGGCGGGCTTGACCTCGTCGATGGCACGCCGGTGGTAGATATTAAACCGTATCTGCCCTTTGCCGAATCGCTGCCGGAAGCGCGCGCTAGCTATGCGCAGGACGCGCCACAGGCCGATATTAACGTCACCTTCAGCGAGGAAATCGCCCAGCAGTTGCTCGGGCTGGAAAAACGTTACCCGCGCCTTCGTCAGTTTATTGCCGAAGTGCTGGCGCAGGATCCGCGTCCTGCCTACCGTAAAAATGAGGAAGAAGGCAAAACCTACGCCGTCTGGCTGCTGGACTTTAACGTCCGCTGGCGCGTAACGCCGTCAGGATTTGAGGTCTTTGCTCTGGAAGCCCGCTAATTTGCGTCGCGTACTCTTTTGACATCCCTTTCTCGCTGGTAAACTAAACCACTTTTGTTTTGTGCCAGGCTCGTTTTGAGCCTGTTCGATCGTTCAACTGGAACCGTAACAACATGCGTACTAGCCAATACCTGCTCTCCACTCTGAAGGAGACACCTGCCGACGCCGAGGTTATCAGCCATCAGCTGATGCTGCGCGCCGGGATGATCCGCAAGCTGGCCTCCGGGTTATACACCTGGCTGCCGACCGGCGTGCGCGTCCTGAAAAAAGTCGAAAACATCGTGCGTGAAGAGATGAACAACGCCGGTGCGATCGAGGTGTTAATGCCGGTAGTTCAGCCTTCCGAACTGTGGGAAGAGAGTGGCCGTTGGGAACAGTATGGTCCGGAACTGCTGCGTATTGCTGACCGTGGCGATCGTCCGTTCGTCCTCGGCCCGACGCACGAAGAAGTGATCACCGACCTGATTCGTAACGAGCTGAGCTCTTACAAACAGCTGCCGCTGAACTTCTATCAGATCCAGACCAAATTCCGTGACGAAGTCCGTCCACGTTTTGGCGTGATGCGCTCCCGTGAGTTCCTGATGAAAGACGCCTACTCTTTCCATACTTCTCAGGAATCTCTGCAAGAGACTTACGACGCGATGTACGCGGCATACAGCAAAATCTTCAGCCGCATGGGCCTGGATTTCCGTGCTGTACAGGCTGACACCGGTTCTATCGGCGGTAGTGCCTCCCATGAATTCCAGGTGCTGGCGCAGAGCGGCGAAGATGATGTGATCTTCTCTGACTCTTCCGACTACGCGGCAAACATCGAGTTCGCAGAAGCGCTGGCGCCGAAAGAGCCGCGCGCGGCAGCAACCCAGGAAATGACGCTGGTCGATACGCCAAACGCCAAAACCATCGCCGAGCTGGTTGAGCAGTTCAACCTGCCAATCGAGAAAACCGTGAAAACGTTGCTGGTTAAAGCGGTAGAAGGCAGCAAGTCTCCGCTGGTTGCGCTGCTGGTTCGCGGCGATCACGAGCTGAACGAAGTGAAAGCGGAAAAACTGCCGCAGGTTGCCAGCCCGCTGACCTTCGCTACCGAAGAAGAAATTCGTGCGCTGGTGAACGCTGGCCCTGGTTCTCTGGGCCCGGTCAACCTGCCGATTCCGACCGTTATCGACCGTACCGTTGCCGTGATGAGCGATTTCGCCGCGGGTGCCAACATCGATGGTAAGCACTACTTCGGCATCAACTGGGATCGCGACGTTGCCACCCCAGAAGTGGCTGATATCCGTAACGTGGTCGCTGGCGATCCGAGCCCGGATGGCAAAGGCACGCTGATGATTAAGCGCGGCATCGAAGTGGGCCACATCTTCCAGTTGGGTACCAAGTACTCAGAAGCGATGAAAGCCTCCGTACAGGGCGAAGATGGCCGTAACCAGATCCTGACCATGGGCTGCTACGGTATCGGGGTGACTCGCGTCGTGGCTGCGGCGATTGAGCAGAACTTTGACGACCGCGGCATCGTATGGCCAGACGCCATCGCGCCGTTCCAGGTAGCGATTCTGCCGATGAACATGCACAAATCCTACCGCGTGCAGGAACTGGCGGAGAAGCTGTACGCTGAACTGCGTGCGCAGGGTATCGAAGTGCTGATGGACGACCGTAAAGAGCGTCCGGGCGTGATGTTTGCCGATATGGAACTGATCGGTATTCCGCACACCATCGTGCTGGGCGACCGTAACCTCGACAACGACGATATCGAATACAAATACCGTCGTAACGGCGAGAAGCAGCTGATTAAAACCGGCGACATCGTCGATTACCTGGTGAAAGCCATTAAAGGCTAATCGCGAACCCCGGCTGAGCGAAGCGACGCCGGGAATTCCCGGATAACCTTTGCCGGATCATCCGGCAAAAAAAACGAAGGCCTCGCATGATGCGAGGCCTTTTTATTAGTTGCCGCAATCCTTACCTGGCACAAACTTCGCGCCTTTATCGGTCGCCAAAGTCTTCACCATCGCGCCGGTATCCGGATTAGCCTCAACGGTAAAGTGCCCTTCGACCACCAGCAGAATCGGTTTGTTCTCGCCGCCTTTTGCAGCCGCATAATCGCGCTCCAGTTGGGCGTTATTCACGACCGCCACGCGCTGCCCGGTAGCACAGTCGGTAAAGGTGGCCGCGTCTGCCATGTAGAAATACATCCCGCGCATTGCCATCGGCGTGGTTGGCAGGCTTGCTTTAACCGGTTCCAGCGTATAGTTCAGCGTCGATTCGATGGGGTTACCCTCGCGGTCAAGCATCTCCAGCTTGTCACCCTTCGCCCGGTAGTAAGACTTCTCCCCCTGGCTGTCGGTCAACACCAGCTTATCGGCGGTGCGCGCCCAGGTACCGTACGAGCCAAACGATGACGGCTCACGACTGACGCCCTGATAGCGCTCGTTCATCACCCAGGTACCGTCCTTCTCGAGGAACAATGAGGTCTCAATGCCTTCGCAATCTGCGCACGGCAGAACACCGCGCCAGCTTTGCTGCATAGGGGTTAATTCTGCTGGCTGCGTCGGCTTGACGGTGGTCACTTCAGAATGGTTGCATCCGAATAACCCAAACAGCATCCCCGTGGCCGCAATGGCCAATATCGCTTTTTTCACCCTCAATTCCTTATACTTATTACATCCACGTCCGGCTTAATAGCGAACTTTCCCGCGCATGGACTTCACTGAAGATTTCTGCGCTTTTGAATTCAGCCGCCGCTCTTTCGACGCGCGGGTTGGGCGCGTAGGGCGTCGGCTTTTTTGTTCTGTCGTTAACGTCTGGATCACCGCCACCAGCCTGGCAATCGCCGCTTCGCGATTCATCTCCTGGCTACGGTATTCCTGCGCCTTAATGATAATCACACCGTCAGCAGAAATTAAGTGGTGGCTGGCGGCGAGCAGGCGCTCTTTATAATACTCCGGCAGGCTGGAGGCGCGAATGTCAAAACGCAGGTGAATCGCCGTGGAGGTCTTATTCACATGCTGCCCGCCCGCGCCCTGCGCCCGGATGGCGGTAATCGTCAGTTCATCATCCGGGATGCTCACCTGCCGGGAAAGCGTAATCATGCCCGCGTCTGCCACGGCGTCAGGTGAATTTCCAGATTATTCTGAGCATCCGATAACCAGATTGCCCCTTCCTGAATCGTCGCTTGCAGCGTCATCGTGCGCTCGGCAAACGCGCTGAGCTTCGCCAGCTGTTCATCGTCAAGATACCAGATACTCAGGTTTTTAAAGCCCGCCATTTTGCTCTGGTTCTGCTGCCACCAAATCTCCGCAGCACGACTATTATAGGTGAACAGCGCCACCTCCTGCGCCAGGCTACAGGCTTTTTTGATCCGCCGCTCATCCGGCAGCCCCAGCTCAATCCACAGATCGATACCCAAATGATCGTTGCGCAGCCACACCTCCGGCTCGTCGTCCGAAGAGAGGCCGCGGGTAAACTGCAGACGTTCGTCAGCATACTTAATCCACGCCAGCAGACGCAGCATCATGCGCTCCTGGGTTTCGGATGGGTGGCGCGCGAGGGTTAACGACGCGTCCAGAAACTGGCTACGGTCGAGATCGGCGACGTTGACCACTGCTTTATAAATCGTTGCTTTCAGCGCCATGGCTAAACTCCTGAAAAAAATGGTGGTCATTGTAACGAAATCAGCGCCAAAAGGCCCGTCTGCCGCCGCTCATCCCGCTGATAATGCTTAAATGAGTGTGATATAGTCACCTTGCTAAACAGAGATTATCTTCATAGGCTTAATTGAAGCGCTGACAGGAGGGCATGTGGGCAACTATTGTGAGTTGATTCGCCAACGCTACGCGGAAATCGCGAGCGGTGATTTAGGGTATATCCCGGATGCGCTAGGCTGTGTACTGAAAGTTTTGAACGAAGTTGCGGCGGATGACGCCATTTCTGAGTCAGTCAGGGAAAAAGCCGCGTATGCGGCGGCAAACTTACTGGTGAGCGATTATGTCAATGAATGATACTTATCAACCCATCAACTGTGATGACTATGACAATCTTGAGCTTGCCTGCCAGCACCACCTCGTCCTCTCTCTGGAGCTGAAAGACGGCGAAGTGCTGCAAGCCAAAGCTCACGACCTGTTATCACGCAAGAACGTGGAATATCTGGTTGTCGACAGCGCGGGCGATCTGCGCGAGCTGCGTCTTGATCGGATAACCAGCTTCAGCCACCCGCAAATCGGCACCGTGGTGGTCAGTGAATCATAATTAAGAAACGGGCAGCTTAGCTGCCCGTTTTCTGCCAGCTAAGTTGTACGCCTTCTCCCGTTTCACACAACCCCTCTCGCGTCACAAATCGTCCTGCGGCGGCCATTAGCGTATCGCCGTAAAACAGCAGCGGTGTGGTATCACGCAGCCAGGGGGGCACGCCCAGCTCCTGCCAGATTTTCTTCAGCTTGCGTCCGCCGTGACGGCCTACGATATGCAGCATCCCCGGCGCTTTAAAACGAATCGTAACCGGTTCGCCGGCATGCGGTGGACGAATATCGCCGCCCGGCGACAAAAAGACCTGCCCAAGACCGTCCGGTAATACCAGCGGCGCGCGTAAATTTTGCCACACGATTTCGCTATCCGTTTGCCCTGGCAGCGCTTTGACCCACCACAAACGTTGCTGAAAGCGACGAACGTCAAAATCGCCGAGATGCAGGCACGGCGAGGCATCTTCACGCGCAAGTGCCACCTCCTGCCACAGCCGAGTCAGCATTTCCCGCGACGGCATCGTTGCCCCCAGCCCGGCCAACCAGCGGCGCAGCAGCGCGGCGCGTTTCGGCCCACTCATGCTGACCAGAGGGTCAATCGCCAGCGAGCCGTTTTCGTCAAGCAGCCGCGACAGCTCGTCGGCCAGCAGCTCATCCAGCAGCTGTTCCTGCTCCCCGCACAGCGCCGCGCTGCGCGCTGCCGCTTCGGCAAAGTGCGGCCAGCGGGCATTCAGCAGCGGCAAGACGCGTAGACGCAGGAAGTTGCGGTCGTAGGCGTCGTCCTGATTGCTCTCATCTTCAATCCAGCGCAGTCCGTAACGCTGTGCCCACAGCAGCAGCGTGGCGCGAGTTTCATGCAACAAAGGGCGGATCAGCTGTGTATCGGCAAACGTCGCGCTCACCGGCATCGCCGATAGTCCGGCAGGCCCACTACCGCGCTTAAGCGCCAGCAGCAACGTCTCGCTCTGGTCATCGAGGTGCTGCGCCGTCAGCAGTACTTCTCCGGGCAACAGCGCTTCACGGAAAGCCTGATAGCGCGCCGCTCGGGCCTCGGCTTCGAGCCCTGCGCCACTCTGCCTCAGCGTGACGCGTTCGACCACCAGCGGTACCTGCCACTCTGCGCACAGCTGCTGGCAGTGCTCAACCCAGCTGTCGGCATTCTGGCTGATGCCATGATGAATGTGGATAGCCCGTAGGGAAATGCCCGGCTCCTGTCGCCGCCAGCAAACCAGTTGATGCAACAGCACCGTCGAGTCGAGACCGCCGCTGAACGCGACCAGAAACTGGCGATGCGGAGAGAGTTGCTGCACAAGGGAAGAAGGCGTCATTGTCATATCATCGTAAAAGTATCGCCCGGCACGTTACCGGGCCGGGCGGCTGATGACAAGCCTTACTGCTGGTAAAGCTCCAGCGGCAGGCCGTCAGGATCGTTGAAAAAGGTGAATCGCTTGTCGGTGTACGGATCGATGCGAATCGCCTCACAGGCAACGCCGTGGGCTTCCAGATGCGCCACAGCGGCATCGATATCCTCTACGCTGAACGCCAGGTGGCGCAATCCACACGCCTCCGGGCGACTTGGGCGCTCGGGGGGAAACGGGAAGGAAAACAGTTCAATCACATACTGGCCATTCAGCGCCAGGTCACCTTTCCACGAATCGCGCGCGTCACGATAGACCTCGCTTTGCAGCGTAAAGCCAAGGATGTCGCAGTAGAAGGCCTTACTCTTCGCGTAGTCGGTGGCGATGATAGCAATATGGTGAATCTGTTTTAATCCCAGCATGGTTTTACTCCGTTAACCGTTTCTCAGCACGTTACCCGCGCAGGACGTTATCATGCAAGCCCTCAGCCGTTTTTTAGGACTCTAACGCGGTAGACGCCGTTTTCATCGCGTTTTGCACCGTGGATATCGGTTTCAAAGCCCGGATAATGTCGTCCAATGGAGCAAAGCATCAGCAGGAAATCGAGCACGGAACGGCTCTCCTCGGTGATCATTTCCCCCGGCATCAGCAGCGGCACGCCCGGTGGATACGGCAGAATCATGTTCGCCGAAACGCGCCCAACCAGCTCTTCCAGCGCCACCGTTTCCACCTCGCCTTTAATTTGTTGTTGCCATGCGCGATGTGGCGTCAGCTTCATCTCCGGCAGCACGTCAAAAGCCCGCAGCATCAATCGCGGAAGATCGTGCTGGCGAATCAGGCGGTGGATCCCTTGCGCCAGATCCTGAATGCGCATATGGCGGTAGAAGTCAGGATCCTCCACATAGAGATCCGGCAGCATGTTCTTCACCCGTAGGTTCAAATCGTAGGCGCGCTTAAACTCCGTGAGCCCACGCAGCAGCCCCATCGCTCGGGTTTTATCAATACCGATGCTGAACAAGAACAACAGGTTATACGGCCCGGTTTTCTCCACCACTACACCATGCTCGTCGAGGTATTTTGCCACCAGCGCCGCCGGGATCCCTTCGTCGCTCATATTGCCCTGCTCGTCCATGCCTGGCGTGAGGATCGTCACCTTCACCGGATCGAGGAACATATGATCGGTATCGGCGTCGCTGAAACCGTGCCAGTCCTCTCCTGGCGACACCGGCCAGCACTCAGCTTCATCAATCTCTTCCGGCTGCCAGATATCAAAGAACCAGCTGTCCGACTCTTCTCGTAGCCGCTGTACCTCTTTACGGAAGTGCAGCGCGCGTTCGACCGAGCGATTGATCAGTCGACGTCCGGGATTACCGCGCAGCATGGCCGCGGCGGTCTCGATTGACGCCACGATCGGATAGCTCGGTGACGTCGAGGTGTGCATCATAAAGGCTTCGTTGAAGGTGTCTTCATCATAGTCGCCCTTAATGTGGATTAATGATGCCTGCGACAGCGCCGCCAGCATCTTGTGGGTCGACTGAGTTTCAAAGAACACTTTTCCCGGCACGCGCTCGCCGCTCATGCCGCTTTTCCCCTGGTAAATGGGGTGGAAGTGGGTATAGGGCACCCAGGCGGAATCAAAGTGAATCGACGGAACATCGAGCGTCTGTTTAATCCAGTTGGTGTTATACAGCAGGCCGTCATAGGTGGAGTTAGTGATCACCGCATGCACCGGCCACTGCGCACCGTCGGTGGCATCCACCTTCCGCTGGAGGCTGTCGCGAGTAAACTCCCGTTTCGGGATCCCGCCGAGAATACCCAGCGCGTTACGCGTCGGCTTGAGCCACAGCGGCACAACATCGCTCATCATCAGCAGGTGCGCCAACGACTTATGGCAGTTGCGGTCAATCAGTAACGTGCTGCCGCCAGGCGCCGCATACATACCAATAATTTTATTCGAGGTAGAGGTGCCATTAGTCACCATATAGCTCTGCTCGGCGCCAAAGGTGCGGGCGATATACTCTTCAGCCTCAAGATGCGGGCCGCTATGGTCAAGTAACGACCCCAGTTCAGTCACCGAAATAGACACATCGGCCTTTAGCGTATTGGCCCCGAAGAAATCATAAAACAGGCAGCCTACCGGGCTTTTCTGATAGGCCGTACCGCCCATATGCCCCGGCGTACAAAAGGTATACTTTCCCTCATTCACATAGGTAAATAACGCTTTGGTGAACGGCGGCGTAATGTTATCGAGGTATTCATCTGTGTATTGGCGGATGCGAGTTGCAATATCGCTGGCCTGCCCCAACGCATACTCGAAAAACCACAGCGCCATGCGCATGTCATGCGCGCTGACGTCCATCGTCGAGTGGTTATTGATAAAAGCGTAAAGCGGCAGATATTCATTGAGTTGGTTTATCTCTCCGCAGAGATCGACGCTGTATTCGTCCCAGTCAAAAATAACCCCGCAGATGCGCGGGTTGTGCTCGATAAACTTCAGCAGGTCGGCACTGTTTTGCGGCCAGATAATTTTGAAGCCCTGCGCCTGTAGCGCACTCTCCAGTTCCTTGATTGGCTCGTCTTTGTAATAGACGCCGTGCGGGCCCATAATCGCGATGATATTCATGCTTCCCTCCTGGACAATCCAGGTAAAAGCATAACAGCAATCATGCCAGCGCACCGCACTGGCATGATTTCTTCATTTTACAGCGCTTTCCACGCATCGCCCCATGCTAAACCGGCACCCGGCTCGTAGTAGGTCGGCGCATTGTTGCACCACGCGCCTTCCGGCAGCGGTTTACACTGATAGAGCGCACCGTGGTTATTCACGATCTCGCCCGCCTTCCAGGTCTGGGTTGCGCTCCAGGCTGGGTAATCAGTCGTCTTACCCTCATCCCCTTCCGCAGCTTTCGCCTTCACGTTCAGGGTGTAGGTCGTGGTGCTGGACAGGCTACCGTCGCTCACCGTCAGGCTAACCACATACTGCGCATCCTGATCCTTAACCGGTGCGGCAAAGGTGACGACCGATTTATCCTGACCGCTTAACGTCTGCCCATCCTGCGACATCCAGGTATAGCTGAGCTTATCACCGTTGGCGTCGCTGGAGCCTTCCGCGCTTAACGAAACCTGGCTGCCTGCATCCACCGCGCCAACCGGCCCGGCGATACGCGCCACCGGAGCGACGTTAGCGGCAGGAGCCGGTGTGGTATCGTCGGTGGTGTCAGACGGTTCATCGGCCTGGCCGCTGTCATCAACGATATTCACGTTAAAGTGCTTCTGCACGCACTTCGCATAGTCACCTTCTTTAAAGGCGCTGTACGGCGTCTGATAGCCCACTAATTGACAGGCGTTGGTTTTACCATCGGCGGTTTCCGCGCTCCATCCCCAATCCATTTCCCAGTAGATCGGCAGAGCCCCAGCGCCACCTTCATCAAACTGCTTCATCTTTTTACAACCGAGGACTTCATCGTCAGCAATCGGCACTTTCAGATAGTTAGCAAACTCTTTGTAGTAAGCAATACGGTTCAGCGACTGCGCATTTTCATCCGCACCGCCACACTCTACGCCACCGTTGATAATCTGAATGGTTACGCCAAACCCTTCAACGAGGCCGTTCGCTTTATCATGGTCGTTAGGCTGCCATGTGCCATCGATAACATGCAGCATGGAAGGTTTCGGCGGTTGCGGGTAAACAAAGAAGAAGACGGCGCTGGCCAGGTTCATCCAGGTATCGGCCACCAGCTCCGGTTTGTCCAGCAGCGGGCGCACATCGCCGTCATACATCGCATCAGAGAACGGGCCATAGTTGTAGTTATAGGAAAGCTGCTTGGCCCCGCGACCGAAATAGCTCAGGTAATCACCATCTTTATCCTTCCCGCACGGCCAGGTTTGCCCCTGCCAAATGTTCGGATCACATTCGCCGTTGTAGCCGCCTTTCTGGCCTTCAACCCAGCCCACTTCACGCAGATAAACCAGCGCCTGGCGCCATTCAGGAATATCGCGCCAGCTTTCATGGCCGCCAGTCTCCTGGGCAAAGTGAGCAAACATCGTAGCCAACGATTTCCGACAAATCGCATCGCTGTCGCGCCCATCGGTATAAGTGCCGCAAACGGCAGGAAATTTACCAATCGCTTTCAGAAAATTCGAATAGGTATATTCCGGCGCACGCATGGGAAACAGATAGTCCCAATCTTGCTCGGTCAGGATGCTCTCGACTCGTTTAACGTTTTCCGGGTTTGCCGCCCGGCCCGGTGCGATTTTTTCGACTTCGCTGTTAGCGAGCGTTTTAATGGACGATTTTACCGAGTTCATCAGCGGAAAATCGGTTAACGCTTTTTCTTTTGCCGCAAGATCGCTCGCCTTGATGGTTGTCGCTTCTGTCGCGCTCAGCAACGGCGCCGCATGAGCAGCCCCCAGACTTAACATGATCCCTGCGGCCACGGCGCTTAATGTAACAGTTTTAGATGAAGCCATAGTTGTTCTCCTTTTCTCCTTGTAGGCTGCCCGTAGTGGCTTAATGCCTGGCAGTGGCCTCAGTTTTGCCGCAGGAGCGCCTCATCCACTAATCACATTCCCTCTTTTGCTCATCATCAAATAACACATAAAAAAAGGGCCGGAAAATCCGGCCCTTAGAAAAGAAAGTGAGGTCTGTAATCAGGCGTAACCGTAGCTCATCAGGCGCTGATAGCGACGGTTGAGCAGATCTTCTTTGCTCAGTACGTCGAGATCGGCCAGGTCAGCCAGCAGCTGCGCTTTCAGCGATGCCGCCATGGCTTCCGGATTACGATGGGCGCCGCCCAGCGGTTCTGGAATGATGGAATCAATCAGCTTCAGCTCTTTCAGACGCGGCGCGATGATGCCCATGGCTTCAGCCGCCAGCGGCGCTTTGTCGGCGCTCTTCCACAGAATAGAGGCACAGCCTTCCGGAGAGATAACGGAATAGGTGCTGTACTGCAGCATATTCACTTTATCGCCCACGCCGATCGCCAGCGCGCCGCCGGAGCCGCCTTCGCCGATAACGGTGCAGATGACCGGTACGTTCAGACGAGACATCTCACGCAGGTTACGCGCGATGGCTTCAGACTGGCCACGCTCTTCCGCGCCCACGCCAGGGTATGCGCCCGGGGTGTCGATGAAGGTGATAATCGGCATGTTGAAGCGCTCAGCCATCTCCATCAGACGCAGGGCTTTGCGGTAACCTTCCGGCGCCGGCATGCCGAAGTTACGGCGAATCTTCTCTTTGGTTTCGCGACCTTTCTGGTGACCAATGATCATCACCGGGCGACCGTCCAGACGAGCGATACCGCCGACGATAGCTTTATCGTCGGCATAGGCGCGATCGCCTGCCAGTTCGTCAAATTCATCAAACGCCAGACGGACATAATCCAGGGTGTACGGGCGCTGCGGATGGCGCGCCAGTTGGGCTACCTGCCATGCGCCGAGATCGGCAAAGATTTTGCGCGTCAGTTCTACGCTTTTTTCACGCAGACGATGCACTTCTTCGTCGATATTAATATCCAGTTTCTCATCCTGACGGCTAACCGCAGTCAGAGAATCGATTTTCGCTTCCAGCTCTGCGATCGGCTGTTCAAAATCAAGGAAATTCAGACTCATAGTATTCCTGTATTAGTCAAACTCCAGTTCCACCTGCTCCGAACCGATGAGGCCACGCAGATCGTTAAGTAAACGATCGCTCGGAGAGACACGCCAGGTTGCACCGAAACGCAACCGCGCACGTGCATCCGCCCTCTGATAGTAGAGATGTACTGGAATGGTTCCCGAACGATGGGGTTCCAGAGACTGACGGAGTCGGTTTAAAAGCTGGTCATCAATTTGCCTGTCCGTCAGCGAGATAGCAAGCCCGCGAGCATATTTTTCCCGGGCTTCGTCAATGTCCATCACTTCGCGGGCCATCATTTTAAGGCCGCCGCTGAAGTCATCAAAGCTGACCTGTCCGCTGACGATAAGTATGCGGTCTTTTTCCAGCAATTGCTGGTATTTATCCAGCGCGTCGGTGAACAACATCACCTCCAGACGCCCGGAACGGTCATCCAGCGTACAGATGCCGATACGATTGCCGCGCTTGGTGACCATAACCCGCGCCGCAATCACGAGCCCCGCGGCCGTGGTCACTTTACCACGTTCCGTCGGATGCATGTCTTTGAGTCGATACCCGCCGACATAGCGCTCAATTTCTTTTATATACTGGTTGATCGGGTGCCCCGTCAGGTACAGACCTAACGTTTCGCGCTCCCCATCCAATACCACCTGCTCCGGCCACGGCAGACAGTTGGCATACGATTGTTCTATTTGCTCCGGCTCTTCCGCCAGCACGCCGAACATATCGGCCTGGCCAATGGCTTCGGCTTTCGCGTGCTGATCCGCCGCCTTCAGCGCGTCGCCCAGCGAATTCATCAGCGCGGCGCGGTGCGGGCCAAGGCGGTCGAACGCCCCGGACATAATCAGCTTTTCCAGCACCCGGCGGTTCAGCTTTTTGGTATCGGTACGGGCGCACAGGTCGAACAGCTCACGGAAATAACCGCCGTTATTACGCGCTTCGATGATCGCTTCAATCGGGCCTTCGCCGACGCCCTTAATGGCGCCGATACCATACACGATTTCCCCGTCATGATTCACGTGGAAATGATATAAACCGGAATTGATATCTGGCGGCAATATTTTCAGCCCCATGCGCCAGCATTCATCCACCAGGCCCACCACCTTCTCGGTGTTGTCCATATCGGCGGTCATCACTGCCGCCATAAACTCTGCCGGATAGTGCGCCTTCAGCCACAGCGTCTGGTAAGAGACCAGCGCATAGGCCGCGGAGTGCGATTTGTTAAACCCGTAACCGGCGAATTTTTCCACCAGGTCAAAGATTTTCATCGCCAGTTCGCCGTCGATGCCGTTCTTTTTCGCTCCTTCCTCGAACGCACCGCGCTGCTTGGCCATCTCTTCCGGCTTTTTCTTACCCATTGCACGACGCAGCATATCCGCGCCGCCGAGGGTGTAGCCAGAAAGCACCTGGGCAATCTGCATAACCTGTTCCTGGTACAGGATGATGCCGTAGGTCGGTTCCAGTACGGGTTTCAGGCTTTCGTGCTGCCACTGCACGTCAGGATACGAGATCTCTTCACGTCCGTGCTTACGGTCGATAAAGTTATCTACCATCCCCGATTGCAGCGGGCCCGGACGGAACAGGGCCACCAGCGCGATCATATCTTCGAAGCAGTCAGGCTGCAGGCGTTTAATCAGGTCTTTCATGCCGCGGGATTCAAGCTGGAAGACCGCGGTGGTCTCCGAGCGCTGCAGCATGTCGAAGCTTTTCTTATCGTCGAGCGGGATGGCCGCGATATCCAGCGGCGGCTCGCCGTTGCGCTCGCGGCGGGCGTTGATCATCTCCAGCGCCCAGTTGATGATGGTGAGCGTACGCAGGCC
>NZ_CBDKZX010000076.1:0-17767 GCF_965301105.1 Kluyvera sp. | reverse complement strand
GCAGCAGTTCAGCGATCTGTTCCAGCAGCTCTTTGTATTCGTCGAGCAGTTTTTCATGCTCAAGGCCGGTCAGTTTCTGCAGACGCAGATCCAGAATCGCCTGTGCCTGCTGTTCGGTCAGGTAGTATTTACCGTCGCGTACGCCAAACTCAGGTTCCAGCCATTCCGGACGCGCAGCGTCGTCGCCCGCACGTTCCAGCATCGCGGAAACGTTGCCCAGATCCCACGCCTGTGCCACCAGGCCCGCTTTCGCTTCGGCCGGTGTTGGCGCGCGACGGATCAGTTCAATGATCGGGTCGATGTTCGCCAGCGCAACCGCCAGCGCTTCAAGGATGTGCGCGCGGTCGCGTGCTTTACGCAGTTCGAAAATGGTACGGCGAGTCACCACTTCACGACGGTGACGCACGAAGGCGGCGATAATATCTTTCAGGTTCATGATCTTCGGCTGACCATGGTGCAGCGCAACCATGTTGATACCGAAGGAGACCTGCAGCTGAGTCTGGGAGTAGAGGTTGTTCAGCACCACTTCCCCGACCGCGTCGCGTTTCACTTCAATCACGATGCGCATACCGTCTTTATCAGACTCGTCACGCAGCGCGCTGATGCCTTCAACGCGTTTATCTTTTACCAGCTCGGCGATTTTCTCGATCAGGCGCGCTTTGTTCACCTGATACGGAATTTCGTGCACGATGATGGTTTCACGACCGTTTTTCGGGTCAACTTCCACTTCCGCGCGCGCGCGAATGTACACTTTGCCGCGACCGGTGCGATAGGCCTCTTCAATTCCGCGACGGCCATTAATAATGGCGGCAGTCGGGAAATCCGGACCCGGGATGTGTTCCATCAGGCCTTCGATAGTGATGTCTTCATTATCGACATAGGCCAGACAGCCGTTGATCACTTCCGTCAGGTTGTGCGGCGGAATGTTGGTCGCCATACCTACGGCGATACCGGACGAACCGTTAACCAGCAGGTTAGGAATTTTGGTCGGCATGACGTCCGGAATTTTTTCCGTGCCGTCATAGTTGTCCACGAAATCCACCGTCTCTTTTTCGAGATCGGCCATCAGTTCGTGAGCAATTTTCGCCAGACGGATTTCCGTATAACGCATTGCCGCGGCGGAGTCGCCGTCGATTGAACCGAAGTTCCCCTGGCCATCCACCAGCATGTAGCGCAGCGAGAACGGCTGGGCCATACGAACGATGGTGTCATATACCGCGGAGTCGCCGTGCGGGTGGTATTTACCGATCACGTCACCAACGACACGGGCTGATTTTTTGTAGGCTTTGTTCCAGTCATTGCCCAATACGTTCATGGCGTAAAGTACGCGACGGTGTACCGGCTTCAGGCCATCTCGGACATCCGGCAGCGCACGGCCAACAATGACCGACATCGCATAATCCAGATAGGAGCTCTTCAGCTCTTCCTCAATGTTGACCGGTGTAATTTCTCTCGCAAGGTCGCTCATCTAACCGCTATCCCTCTACTGTATTCCCGGATTCAAAGGTCGCAAATTATAACACATTAGCGTAAAGACAGGTAAACCCATTAGCACCTGCCAGACGCTTTATTCGCGCGTCGGTGCTGATATACTCGCAGACAATAATGAAATAAGGAGCAGGAACACCTATGAATGCCGAAAAAGCTGCGGTAGCGCATAACGTTGACCACGAAGAGATCGCCAAATTCGAGGCCGTCGCGTCACGCTGGTGGGATCTGGAAGGCGAATTTAAGCCTTTGCACCGCATTAACCCGCTGCGTCTGGGCTATATCGCCGAACGTTCTGGCGGCCTGTTCGGTAAAAAGGTGCTTGATGTTGGCTGCGGCGGCGGCATTCTGGCCGAAAGCATGGCGCGTGAAGGCGCGACGGTCACCGGGTTAGATATGGGCTTTGAGCCGTTGCAGGTCGCGAAGCTGCACTCACTGGAAACCGGTATTCCCGTCGAATACGTCCAGGAGACGGTTGAAGAGCACGCTGCAAAGCATGCCGGTCAGTATGATGTGGTGACCTGCATGGAGATGCTCGAACACGTGCCGGACCCGCAGTCGGTGGTGAAAGCCTGCGCGCAGCTGGTAAAACCCGGCGGCCAGGTGTTCTTCTCTACTCTTAACCGTAACGGCAAGTCCTGGCTGATGGCGGTGGTCGGCGCGGAATACATTCTGCGCATGGTGCCGAAGGGGACGCACGATGTGAAGAAATTCATCAAGCCTGCCGAACTGCTGAGCTGGGTTGACCAGACCGTGCTGAAAGAGCGCCATATGATTGGTCTGCACTACAACCCAATCACCAACAGCTTCAAGCTGGCGCCGGGCGTTGACGTTAACTATATGCTGCACACCACGGCAAAAGCCGAATAAGCAGCCAACACGCTCTGTAGGCCGGATAAGACGCGCCAGCGTCGCCATCCGGCAATGATTCCGACAGCAATGCCTGATGGCGCTTCGCTTATCAGGCCTACCAATCATTAGTATTGTCACTACGACGAAATTGCGCTGCATCATTTGCGCAATTTCTCTCTTCGCCGAAGAAATCAGCACTCGATCAAATTTTCATTTTTTTTTGCATATTATTGACATCCCCGCCAGCCCTTATGCGCCGTGGACTTAGCCTTTTTTACGCTTTATCAACCTCAATTTAACGCCAAAATCAACCCTTGTACTCAAAAGAATCCAGACTAGAATACTCACCATATAGCGTTCAATTAATCAACGAACCCCTACATGTAGTATTTATCCACAGGTTTTACGACTACCGGAATTGTGGATAAATCGGGGGATATTTTCCTTTTCACGGACAGGTAAAAATCACATGAATCAGAGTCTGCTGGTGACGAAGCGTGACGGCCGCACAGAGCGCATTAACCTCGACAAAATTCATCGCGTGCTGGATTGGGCGGCGGAAGGGCTGCATAACGTGTCGATCTCTCAGGTCGAACTGCGTTCGCACATCCAGTTCTACGACGGAATTAAAACGTCTGACATTCATGAAACGATTATTAAGGCCGCTGCTGACCTGATCTCTCGCGAAGCGCCGGACTACCAGTACCTGGCCGCGCGTCTGGCGGTGTTCCACCTGCGTAAAAAAGCCTACGGCCAGTTCGAGCCGCCGGCGCTGTTTGACCACGTGAAAAACATGGTTGACCTGGGTAAATACGACAATCATCTGCTGGAAGACTATACGGAAGAAGAGTTCAAGCAGATGGACTCGTTTATCGTTCACGACCGTGACATGACCTTCTCCTACGCTGCCGTTAAGCAGCTGGAAGGCAAATATCTGGTCCAGAACCGCGTCACCGGCGAAATCTACGAGAGCGCGCAGTTCCTCTATATTCTGGTGGCGGCATGCCTGTTCTCCAACTACCCGCGTGAAACCCGTCTGAGCTACGTGAAGCGCTTCTACGATGCGGTTTCCACCTTCAAAATTTCGCTGCCGACGCCGATTATGTCCGGCGTGCGTACCCCAACCCGTCAGTTCAGCTCCTGCGTACTGATCGAGTGCGGCGACAGCCTGGACTCCATCAACGCCACCTCCAGCGCGATTGTGAAATACGTTTCCCAGCGTGCCGGTATCGGTATCAACGCTGGCCGCATTCGTGCGCTGGGTAGCCCGATTCGCGGCGGTGAAGCCTTCCACACCGGCTGCATCCCGTTCTACAAGCACTTCCAGACCGCGGTGAAATCCTGTTCGCAGGGCGGCGTGCGCGGCGGCGCGGCAACCCTCTTCTACCCAATGTGGCATCTGGAAGTGGAAAGCCTGCTGGTGCTGAAAAACAACCGCGGCGTTGAAGGTAACCGCGTGCGTCACATGGACTACGGCGTACAGATCAACAAGCTGATGTACACCCGTCTGCTGAGAGGCGGCGACATCACCCTGTTCAGCCCGTCCGACGTCCCGGGGCTGTACGATGCGTTCTTCGCCGACCAGGACGAATTTGAGCGTCTTTACGTGAAATACGAAAACGACGACAGCATCCGTAAACAGCGCGTGAAAGCGGTCGACCTGTTCTCGCTGATGATGCAGGAACGTGCCTCTACTGGCCGTATCTACATTCAGAACGTTGACCACTGCAACACCCATAGCCCGTTTGACCCGGCCGTTGCGCCAGTGCGCCAGTCTAACCTGTGCCTGGAAATCGCCCTGCCGACCAAACCGCTGGACGACGTGAACGACGAAAACGGCGAAATCGCCCTGTGTACGCTGTCGGCGTTCAACCTGGGCGCCATCGGCAGCCTTGCTGAACTGGAAGAGCTGGCCGTGCTGGCCGTGCGTGCGCTCGATGCCCTGCTGGATTACCAGGACTACCCGATTAAAGCCGCACAGCGCGGTGCGATGGGTCGTCGTACGCTGGGTATCGGCGTCATCAACTTCGCCTACTGGCTGGCCAAAAATGGTAAGCGCTACTCCGACGGCAGCGCCAACAACCTGACCCACCAGACTTTCGAAGCCATTCAGTACTACCTGCTGAAGGCCTCTAACGAGCTGGCGAAAGAGCAAGGCGCGTGCCCGTGGTTCAACGAAACCACCTATGCCCAGGGTATCCTGCCGATCGACACCTACAAGAAAGACCTGGATGCGATTACCAACGAGCCGCTGCACCTGGACTGGGAAGCGCTGCGTGAGTCCATCAAGACCCACGGCCTGCGTAACTCCACGCTCTCCGCGCTGATGCCGTCCGAGACCTCTTCGCAGATCTCCAACGCCACCAACGGTATTGAACCGCCGCGCGGCTACGTGAGCATCAAAGCGTCGAAAGACGGTATTCTGCGTCAGGTTGTGCCGGACTACGAACACCTGGGCAACGCCTACGAGCTGCTGTGGGAAATGCCGAACAACGATGGCTATCTGCAGCTGGTCGGCATTATGCAGAAGTTTATCGACCAGGCGATTTCCGCCAACACCAACTACGACCCGACGCGCTTCCCGTCAGGCAAAGTACCGATGCAGCAGCTGCTTAAAGACCTGCTGACCGCCTATAAATTTGGCGTGAAGACTCTGTACTATCAAAACACCCGCGACGGTGCGGAAGATGCGCAGGACGATCTGGTGCCGTCCATTCAGGACGATGGCTGCGAAAGCGGCGCCTGTAAGATCTAATAACGATTGCCGGGCAGCGCTACGCTGACCCGGCCTTGCTTTCCGTACCAACCAAAACCCTTTTCGGTGTACGGATTTATTTGCGATGATATTGTAAGCAGGTAAGTAAACGCCATCCGGCATTACTCTCCAGACAGGATTGACATCAATGGCATACACCACTTTTTCACAGACGAAAAACGATCAGCTCAAAGAGCCGATGTTCTTTGGCCAGCCGGTCAACGTGGCACGCTACGACCAGCAGAAATACGACATCTTCGAAAAGCTGATTGAAAAACAGCTCTCCTTCTTCTGGCGTCCGGAAGAAGTTGACGTGTCCCGCGACCGCATTGACTATCAGGCGCTGCCGGAACACGAAAAGCACATTTTCATCAGCAACCTGAAGTATCAGACCCTGCTGGACTCCATTCAGGGCCGTAGCCCGAACGTAGCGCTGCTGCCGCTGATCTCGATTCCTGAGCTGGAAACCTGGGTGGAAACGTGGGCGTTCTCCGAAACGATCCACTCGCGCTCCTACACCCACATCATCCGCAACATCGTCAACGATCCGGCGATTGTGTTTGATGACATCGTCACCAACGAACAGATTCAGAAACGCGCCGAAGGCATCTCCAGCTATTACGACGACCTGATCGAGATGACCAGCTACTGGCATCTGCTGGGCGAAGGCACCCACACCGTTAACGGCAAAACCGTGACCGTGAACCTGCGCGAGCTGAAGAAAAAGCTGTATATCTGCCTGATGAGCGTCAACGCGCTGGAAGCCATTCGCTTCTACGTCAGCTTTGCCTGCTCCTTCGCCTTCGCCGAGCGCGAGCTGATGGAAGGCAACGCCAAAATCATTCGTCTGATCGCCCGCGACGAAGCGCTGCACCTGACCGGCACTCAGCACATGCTGAACCTGCTGCGCAGCGGCGCGGATGACCCGGAAATGGCGGAAATTGCCGAAGAGTGCAAGCAAGAGTGCTACGACCTGTTCGTGCAGGCCGCCCAGCAGGAAAAAGAGTGGGCGGATTATCTGTTCCGCGACGGCTCAATGATTGGCCTGAACAAAGACATTCTGTGCCAGTACGTTGAGTACATCACCAATATCCGCATGCAGGCGGTCGGTCTGGATCTGCCGTTCCAGACGCGCTCCAACCCGATTCCATGGATCAACACCTGGCTGGTGTCTGATAACGTGCAGGTCGCGCCGCAGGAAGTGGAAGTCAGCTCTTACCTGGTTGGGCAGATTGACTCGGAAGTCGATACTGACGATCTCAGCAACTTCCAGCTTTGATATGAGCCGCGTTTTTCTGCGCATCACTGGCACACGGTTGCTGTGCCAGGATGAACACCCGTCCCTGCTGGCGGCGCTGGAGTCTCACAATGTTGAGGTGGAGTACCAGTGTCGCGAAGGCTACTGCGGCTCCTGCCGCACGCGGCTGGTCTCCGGTCAGGTTGACTGGTTGACCGAACCGCTGGCCTTTATTCAGCCGGACGAAATTTTGCCCTGCTGCTGCAGGGCAAAAGGTGATATCGAAATTGAGATGTAACGGTTAGTGCACTTCGTGTGCGCTAACTAACGGCATCGCGCCACGGCGTTTCATCTGCGCGATATACAGCGCGCCCGCCAGCACCACCAGCACCGCGCCGACCAGGTAAATCGCCCGGTAGCCGACCCCTTCCACCATCAGCCCCATCACGAACGCGCCAATCGCCAGCCCGGCATCCATCGCGTTAAAGAACAGCGAGTTCGCCACGCCAATTTTATGCGGTTCAACCGAGCTGATAATCTGCGTCTGGAAGATGGGCGTTACCGAGCCGTAGCCGATGCCAATCAGCGCGCCAGCGAGAATCATCGACACGCTGCCGTGGGTATAGCCCAGTACCACCAGGCCGACGGTGAAGGCCAACAGGCAAGGATAGACCACATACTTCGGCCCTTTTCGGTCGCAAACGTTACCGGTAAAGGCGCGGCAGATCATCAGGAACACCGCGTAACACAGCAGGAAGTTGCTGGCGGCGGCCATCAGGTCCAGCTCACGGGCATACAGCGCCAGGAAGGCCGAGACGCCAGCGTAGGAGAAGGTCATAAAGAAGGTGACCATGGCAAACGGCATCGCGGCTTTATCAAACATGGCGGAGAAGCCGAGCTTCGGCTGCGAACCGTCCGCATGACGAATCACCGGCGGTACACGGACAATCAATGACAACACAATACCAATCGCCGCCACCGCCGTACACATCCAGAACGCCTGGCTGAATGCGCTATGGCGCGCCATGTTCAGGCCAATCCACGGCCCCACGACCATCGCCAGCCCCATCGCTAAAGAGAAAAAGCTGATGCCCTCCCCACGTCGGGAGGCGGGTATCAACCGCGCGGAGATGGTCCCTTTTACCGTCGTAATAATCCCGAAGGTTATTCCGTGTAGCACGCGAATAAACAGCAGCGCTTCAATAGAATGGCAAAATGGATACAGCGCGGTGACAACCAAAAACGCCAGAGAGGAAAGCATCAGAATCGTTTTGTTCGAATATTTTCCTACCCACTGCCCGGCAAAGGGGCGCACAACAATCGCAGCGGCGAGGAAGCACGTGACCAACAGGCCGGCCTTATCGGCGGTGGCGTGCAGGATATCGGCAATATAAATAGGGAGTAACGTCAGGAGGACATAAAACACGAAGAAAATAATAAAGCTAATAATCGTGATGGCCCAAAAATCTTTAGTCCATAATTTTTCTTTCATTGATTGGCAACCTTGTCCCTACGGCGCGCGGCAATACATTCACCTTGAATATATAAATTCAATAATGCATCACAAATAAAAATGATCGCGTGCGTAATTTTGTGATTAAGTCCGTTGAAAAATAATAGGCATCATTATTTAATTAGTAAAATTAATCATTTTAATAAGTTTAATTAGAGATAACTAATGACACTCACGCAAATCAACGCGCTGCTGACGGTGCTGGAGTGCGGCGGATTCACCGAGGCCGGTAAACGTCTGTTTATGACGCAATCGGCAGTCAGCCAGGCCATCTCCGCGCTGGAAGAGGAGTTAGGTGTCGCTATTATGCTACGCGAGCGGCGTAAAGCGATTTGCCTGACGCCCGCGGGCGAGCGTATCGTCGCTCACCTGCACCGCTTAATGAGCGAAGTTCACGCGGTGAAAGAAATTGCCGAACAGGAAAAAAAGACCCCGCAGCGCCTGCTACGGATTGGCTGCTTCCCGAGTATTTGCGCCAGCATGCTGCCCGCCGTGGTGCGCTATTTTGAACAGCATCATCCGAATATTAAAATTGTTCCTCATGAAGCCAACAGCGCGGAAATTATTGAGGCAATTCGCGATAATGATATCGACGCGGGTTTTGTGCATATTCCGGTCGAAGGTATGTTTGTCACGCCGATATATAAAGACCGTTTTACCGTCGTGGTCCCCGAGAATCACCCTTTTGCGGCGCAAAAGCAGGTCTCGCTCAGCGCACTGCGCGACGAACCGCTTATCGTCAGTAAAGGGCGTTACGAAATGAGCATCATGGCGCTGTTTGCGGGCATGAATATGACGCCGCAAATCAAATACGAGTTTAACCACCCCAGCACCGCAATGAGCTTTATCCACCAGGGGCTGGGCATCGCGCTTCTGCCGGAACTGACGCTCAAAACGCTGGCGCAGCCGCTGCATTCCGTGCCGCTGGAGCCCGCGTTCTATCGCCAGATTTCACTGATCGCCCGCGAACCGCCGATCGAAGGGAGTCCGTTGCAACGGCTGCTCGCATGCTTGCACCAGTTGGCTCACGACGGAAGCCTTTAAGAAAGTCGATATATGCCGCAAAACGCGCAGTAATGCTTTCGATAAATGCTCGAATATGTTCGATATCAAACAATTTATATTAGTGATGTGACTTAATGTGCTTAAAACGAACATTGAGGACACATAATGGACAGCGCCTCTGCACGTGATTTTGACGTCATTATTATCGGTGGCGGCGCCACTGGCGCCGGTATTGCCCGCGACTGCGCCCTGCGCGGCCTGAAGGCTGCGCTGGTTGAACGCTTTGATATCGCCACCGGAGCCACCGGGCGTAACCATGGCCTGCTGCACAGCGGCGCGCGCTATGCGGTCACCGACAGCGAATCCGCACGCGAATGCATCAGCGAAAACCAGATCCTGCGCCGTATTGCTCGCCACTGCATCGAGCCAACCAGCGGCCTGTTCATCACCCTGCCGGAAGATGACCTCCAGTACCAACACACCTTTATCAACGCCTGCCGCGCCGCAGGCATTGACGCAGAAGCCATCGACCCTGCTCAGGCCAGAAGAATGGAACCGTCGGTCAACCCCGCGTTAGTCGGTGCGGTACGCGTGCCGGACGGCATAGTAGACCCCTTCCGCCTGACCGCTGCCAATATGCTCGACGCGCGCGAACACGGCACCTCTATTCTGACCGCTCATGAAGTGATGGGCCTTATCCGCCACGGCGATCGCATACAGGGCGTGACGCTGCTGAATCACCGCAGCGGTGAAATGTGCGAACTGCATGCGCCGGTGGTGGTTAACGCCGCCGGCATCTGGGGCCAGCGCATCGCGGAATATGCCGATTTACGCATCCGCATGTTCCCGGCCAAAGGATCGCTGCTGATCTTCGAAAGCCGGATGAACCAGCACGTGATCAACCGCTGTCGCCCGCCGGCCGACGCCGATATTCTGGTGCCTGGCGATACCATTTCGCTGATTGGCACTACGTCGACACACATTGATTATGCCGATATCGATCGCTGCCGCGTCACGCCTGACGAGGTGGACATCCTGCTGCGTGAAGGGGAAAAACTGGCCCCGCGCATGGCTAGTACGCGTATTTTGCGCGCCTACTGCGGCGTGCGCCCGCTGGTTGCCAGCGACGACGATCCCAGCGGACGCAACGTCAGCCGCGGTATTGTGCTGCTGGACCACGCCGAGCGCGATGGTCTGGAAGGGTTTATCACTATTACCGGCGGCAAACTGATGACCTATCGCCTGATGGCGGAATGGGCCACCGATGCCGTCTGCCGCAAGCTGAATCATCATCGCCCCTGCGTCACCGCCGACACGCCGCTGCCCGGTTCGCAGGAGTCTACGGAAAAAACCTTGCAGCGCATGATTTCGCTGCCCGCGCCGCTGCGCGGCTCGGCGGTTTATCGCCACGGCGATCGCACCCCGGAGTGGCTTGGCAACAGCCGCCTGCACCGCAGCGTGGTGTGTGAATGCGAAGCGGTGACCGCGGGTGAGGTGCAGTACGCGGTGGAAAATCTGGCGGTCAATAATCTGCTGGATTTGCGCCGTCGTACGCGGGTCGGCATGGGGACCTGCCAGGGGGAACTCTGCGCATGTCGGGCGAGCGGCTTGCTGCATCGCTATAACGTTACCACCGCTGCGCAGTCGCTGGAGCAGCTGTCCGATTTTCTCAACGAACGCTGGAAAGGCGTGCAGCCTATCGCCTGGGGCGATGCGCTACGTGAAAGCGAGCTAACCCGCTGGGTGTATCAGGGGCTGTGTGGTTTAGACAAGGAGTCCAGTCATGAAATTTGATAGCGTGATTATCGGCGGTGGGCTGGCCGGGCTGCTGTGCGGAATACGACTACAGCAGGCAGGGCTTCGCTGTGCAATCGTCACGCGCGGCCAGAGCGCGCTGCATTTTTCGTCCGGATCGCTGGACTTGCTCAGCGCGCTGCCCGACGGCCAACGGGTCGATGATCCAGCGACAGGGCTGGCCTTACTGGCCGCCCAGTCGCCACAGCATCCTTATTCCAAACTGGGCAGCGATAATGTGCTGCACTATGCGCAGCAAACGCAGACGCTGCTGAGCGATTGCGGTATCAAAATGCAGGGTCACGCAGCGCAGCCACACCAGCGCGTCACGCCGCTCGGCACGCTACGCCCCGCCTGGCTCAGCCCGGCTGAAGTGCCAGTTGCGCCGCTGGCGACAGGTTCACTTCGCGTGGTCGGTATCAGCGGCTTTCTGGATTTCCAGCCGCATCTGGCGGCCGAATCCCTGCAACACCAGGGGCTGGCGGTCGATACCGCTGAAATCGATCTGCCGGAACTGGACGTACTGCGCGACAACCCTACCGAGTTTCGCGCCGCCAGTATTGCCCGCGTGCTCGATGAAAAAGCGCTCTGGCATCCCCTGTATGAAGCATTACTGCCGCTGTGTGCTGGGCAAGACGCGCTGCTCATGCCCGCCGTCTTTGGTTTGCGCGATACCGCACTGTTTGACTGGCTCAACGCCAGCCTGCCCTGCGCATTATTTCTGTTGCCTACGCTGCCGCCCTCGGTGCCAGGTATGCGTCTGCACGCCGCGCTTCAGCGGCGGTTTATCGCTCTCGGCGGTACCTGGATGGCAGGCGACGAGGTGGTACGCGTCAGCCACGTCGAGGGGGAGATTCAGGCTATCTGGACGCGTAATCACGGCGATATACCGCTGCGCCCGCGCTTTGCCGTACTGGCCAGCGGTAGCTTTTTCAGCAACGGCTTAACCGCCGAGCGCGACGGGATTCGCGAGTCAGTGCTGGGGCTGGATATTATGCAGCCCGCGCCGCGCGCCGCCTGGTATCGCGACGATTTTTTTGATCCGCAGCCATGGCAGCAGTCTGGTGTCATCGTCGATAACGCCTTGCGCCCCGCATTGCACGGGAAAACCGTGTTGAACCTGTTCGCCATTGGTTCAGTATTAGGCGGCTACGATCCGATTGCCCAAGGCTGCGGCGGCGGCGTTTGTGCCGCGACCGCCCTGCATGCCGCCAAACAGATCATCGGCCTGGCGGGAGGTGAAGCATGAACCAGCAAAGTTTTGAAAACTGCATCAAATGTACCGTGTGCACCACCGTCTGCCCGGTGAGCCGCGTCAACCCGCGCTATCCTGGGCCAAAACAGGCGGGGCCAGATGGCGAACGCCTGCGGCGTAAAGACAGCGCGCTGTACGATGAAGCGCTCAAGTACTGCATCAACTGCAAGCGCTGCGAAGTGGCCTGCCCTTCCGATGTGAAAATCGGCGATATTATCCAGCGCGCGCGCGCCGACTATAGCCAACAAAAACCCGGCCTGCGCGATGCGATTCTCAGCCATACCGATCTGATGGGTACGCTTTCCACGCCGTTTGCGCCCATCGTCAACGCCACCACCGGCCTGAAGCCGGTACGCCAGCTGCTGGACACCGCGCTGAAAATCGACCATCGCCGCAGCCTGCCAAAATACTCCTTCGGCAGCTTCCGTCGCCGCTATCAGCGGATCGCCGCGCAGCAAGCGCAATATGCTGAACAGGTGGCGTTCTTTCACGGCTGTTACGTGAACTACAACCACCCACAGTTGGGGTTCGATCTGATTGGCGTGCTTAACGCGATGGGCATCGGCGTGCAGCTGCTCAGCAAAGAGAAGTGCTGCGGCGTGCCGCTGATTGCTAACGGCTTCTTTGATAAAGCGCGGCGTCAGGCGCAAACCAACGTCGCTTCGCTGCGAGAAGCCATCGAGACAAACCATCTGCCGGTGCTGGCAACCTCATCCACCTGCACGTTTACGCTACGCGATGAGTATCCGCATCTGCTGGAAGTTGATAATCACGGCCTGCGCGACAGCATTGAGCTGGCCACGCGCTGGCTGTGGCGCAAGCTGGACGACGGCGCGAAGCTGCCGCTCAAACCATTACCGCTGAAGGTGGTGTATCACACGCCGTGTCATATGGAGAAAATGGGCTGGTCGCTGTATACGCTGGAACTGCTGCGGCAAATTCCGGGTCTGGAGCTTCAGGTGCTCGAATCGCAATGCTGCGGTATTGCCGGAACCTATGGTTTCAAAAGCGAGAACTACCCGACATCGCAGGCGATAGGCGCGCCGCTGTTTGCCCAAATTGAGGCCAGCGGCGCGGATCTGGTGATCACCGATTGCGAAACCTGTAAATGGCAGATTGAGATGTCCACCAGCAAGCGATGCGAGCATCCAATTACACTGCTGGCCCGGGCGTTGGCCCGATAAGCTACGCCCCAACGGTCCCCTCGCCCCTTTGGGGAGAGGGTTAGGGTGAGGGGAAATGGGCGGATTGGTTAACGCATGATTACCCTCACCCCGGCCCTCTCCCTGAAAGGGAGAGGGGGAAAACAACGCGCCATCGGGCGCTTACAGCACCAGCGAATCAACCACGTTAATCCAGCCATGTTCGCTGGCCACCGGTTTGCCGTGGAGCCAGCGACGCAGCATGTTCAGCGCCATCATGGCGCACACTTCCTGGCGTATCGCCAGACCATGACGCGTATTGCTGAACTTCACCTGTAGCGCGTGAGTGCCTTCCGGCGTCGAGAGTGCAAAGTTAATGTGCTCGCTCTCCAGCCCGCTCACTGCCAAAGCCAGCCCGGCAAAATGATTCACCCGCCGCTCGGCGGCCCAACGTGCGGTTTGCGCCAGTGTTTCATCCTGCGGAGGCACCACTTCACTCGCCAGCAGCGGCGCACCGGCGCGAGAGAGCTGGAGCGCAATCAGCCCGCTGGTAAACTGCTCGCTCAGCGTCAGGCTCAGCTGTTTTTCTTTCAGCACGCGGGCCAGTTGTACAGGCAGCCCCTCAGTACCTTCAAAAATCAGGCTTTCCCCAGCCACTTTCTGCACCTCAGGCCATAGCGCCAGCATCGCCTCGCGATGTTCCGACGGCCCGGTCAGCTTCAGTTCAATAATCGGCATGGAAGAACGGTAGCCCATGGTCACGCCCGGCGGCAGATCGAGATGCTGCAGGCTCTGGGCGAGATCGCTTTCCGAGCGGCCAAACGTGGTTAAGCGCAGGCAAACCGGCGGCTCGCCGACTGGATAACGCTGACGAATGCGCGGCAAAATTTCATGTTCCACCATCACCTTAAATTCAGACGGCACGCCCGGTGTGAAGAACATCAGACAACGGTTGAGCTTAACGGCAAAACCGCAGGCGGTGCCAACCGGATTATCAATCAACTCGGCGCTGGCGGGAATCTCAGCCTGCTTGCGATTGCTCGGCGCCATGACGCGGCCACGCTCGCTGAAGAAGCGCTCCATAAACGCCAGCCACTCCTCGTGCAGAATCAGCGACTCACCCTTCGCGGTGGCGGCCGCCAGAGCGCTGAGGTCATCGCTGGTCGGCCCCAGGCCGCCATTGACGATGAGGATGTCAGCCTGCGTGCTACGCTCGCGCAGAATCGCCACTAAATCGTCCAGGTTATCCCCCACGGTATTGCGGCGGGACAACGGAATACCCTGCTGGAAACAAAAATCGGCAAGCCAGGCTGCGTTTGTATCGACGATCTGCCCCGATAAGACTTCGTCACCGGTGGACAGCATCTCTACCGTTATCATCACTTTCTCCAATAAAAAGAGGACGATTAACTATAACGCAAGCGAAGGATTTAAGAAGAGAAAACTGGCGCAGCGGACGCTGCGCCGGAGAAAATCAGAATGATGCGCTGACGCCAACGTACGGGCCATCGGCCACGGCGTTGTCGCGGTTGCCGTCTTTACCCGCCAGGTTCAGGTAACGATAGCCCGCTTCAATGCTGATTGGACGCATAAGAGTGAAACGCGCGCCCGCATTGGCTTCAGTGTAGCTGTCGATGCCGCTGGACAGGGAATCCGGAGAGTAGTAGTACTCGCCGAACAGACGCAGGCTGTCGCCAATTTTCCACTGCAGGCCGCCGCCAACCGCTGCCGCATAGCCTTCGTCGCCGTCGTTCGGGTTCGTGTAGATACCTTTACCGCCAACGGTCGCCAGGAACGGACCCAGCGGGATATTCAGCCCAAGGCCCAGACCCGCGACGTCGCCGTCGTCGTCGTTGTGCGTCCAGTTACCGGTTAATGCCAGGCCCGACGTTTCGGTGCCCAGACCAAAGCCCAGGTTGGTATAATCTTTACCGGCCTGACCGTTAAAACTGATCGCACTCGCTGACGCAGAGACAAACATCAGCCCCGCCAGACTCAATAACACGCTCTTTTTCATCTTATTCCTTTCACGCAAAGCGAAAATAAACCCCATAACCCGCTGAATTGTACTGCGATACACGGCGGATTCAATGTACGAAACGGACAATAATCGCCGGGATTGTAACGAATTACTTCCCATCCATCCGCAACAATGATGTTTATTATTCACAAAATAGCTGCAATTTATTATTGATCAGGATAACTGTGTGGCAACCCAGAGGGTCAGCTGATGTCGTGAGACTTTTATGCCGCCGCTTGTCATCGCTTCGGGCAAGCGCAGCCAACGGCAAGGCTGCTGGAAACCGGCCAGTTTATCTTTTGCCCAGGCGGCCAACTGCGGTAAATCCAGCGCAGGTTCGCCCTCCACCACCGCCACCGGGCGCTGACCAAATTCAGCGTCATCCACCGGGACAACAAACACCTGATTCACCAAAGGGTGCTGGACGATAACCCGCTCGACCTCTTCCGGCTGAATACCTTCGCCGCCGCTGAAAAACAGGTTATCCAGGCGGCCAATCACCCGCAGCCGACCGTCATGCAGCTCGCCGCGATCGCGGGTGGCAAACCAGCCTTCGGCGTTGACTAACGGCGCTAAACGCCCATCGCGCCAGTAGCCTGCCGCCATGCTGCTGGCCCGCAACCAAATTTCGCCGTCCACCAGGCGCAACTCCCGGCCCGGCAGCGGTGCGCCCACATCGTCCCCACCGTTGGCCTCGCGGGCGCAAACGGTAGAGGCAAATTCGGTCAGACCGTAGCCGCAAAAGGTGCGAATCCCTCGGGCTGCCGCCTGTTCGGTCAGTTCGGCAGGAATGGCCGCACCGCCCAACAATACCGCCTTCAGGGACAGCGGTTGATTGTCGTTCAGCAGTCGCCACAGCTGCGTCGGCACCAACGAGGCATGGGTGCAATGCGCCAGCGCCTCGGCTAATGGACGTTCGCTGACCGCCATCTGCGCGCCCGCCAGCAGCCATCGCCAGAAGATGCCCTGCCCGGAAACATGAAACAGCGGCAGCGACAGCAGCCAACCGTCATTTTCGCCGAACGGTATCAGGCTCAATACCCCTTCCGCGCTCGCTAGGTGCGCCGCGCAGCGGTGTACGGCGGCCTTCGGCAATCCTGTCGAACCGGAGGTTAATGTCATCGATGCCAGACGATCCGCCTGCCACTCCACCTCGCGATACTCCTCCGCCTCTTGCAGGCTGAGCGCCGGGAGGCCGTAATGCGCTTGCGCATCAAGATTCAGGATGTGGCTTAGGGTGAGAGCCGGCAGTAGCTCGCCAACCAGCGATGCAGGCAGGCGTGGGTTGAGCGGTAAAATTCGCGCGCCGCACTGGAGCAGCGCCAGCCAGGCCAGCACGGCGTCCGCGTTGTTACGCGCGCACAGCGCCACGCCATCCTCGGCCTTGACGCCCTGCGCCTGAAACCCGGCCGCGAGACGATCGACGCGCTGGCACAGCATTGACCAGTTCAGGCTTTCATTATCAAAACGCAGCGCTATCTTCCCGTCGCGTCGCGCGCGCCAGTGTCGCCATGGCCAGGTTGTGAAAGTCACAGTAACGGCTCCATATCCTCAATCGCGCCGCACGGCAGCGGGCTTTCCGGCCAACAGCGAATCAGCTGCGTCTGCATCAGATTCAGCGTGTCGAGACCCGGCATGGTCTGCGGCGTCAGCCAGGCGGCAATGCGCGCCAGTTGGGTCAGCCCAAGACTGGATTCGAGAGAAGAGCTGATGACCGCCGTCAGCCCAAGGGCATGCGCCGCGTCGACCTGTTCTTTCACCCGCGCCAGGCTGCCAGTCAGCGTTGGTTTAATGACCACCGCCCGCACGCCCGGTTCAGCCGCAAAGCGAAAATCCGCTTCCCGCAGGCTTTCGTCCCAGGCAATCGCGATGCCGGTTTCCCGGGCAAAGACGCGCGAGTCGTCACGGGTTTTACAGGGTTCTTCGAGGAAGGCAATCCGGGAACGGTTATGCGGATTAACGTATTTGGCGAACTGCTGGGCTTTCAACGGCGTCCAGGCGCGGTTGGCGTCAAGGCGCAGCGTCAGCTCAGGCACCGCTTCCAGCAGCAGGTTGACCACCATGCCGTCGCGTACCGCTTCGTACAGGCCCACTTTCACCTTCGCCACTTTCTCACCGGGCATCTCAGCAAGCTTCAGCACCAGATCGTCAGGATCGCCGGTACACAGCGGCGCCGCGCGATAGTCTGCCGCCAACGGCAGCACATCGTTGACTTCCGCCAGCGCGCAGCTGATGCCAAACGCCACGGAAGGCACGTCGGGCAACGGCGCGTCACTGCCCTGCCGCCAGGCGTCGGCCCAGGCCAGCAGCACAGACTGCGCCTCGTCCAACGTTTCGCAGCTAAAGCCCGGCAGTGGGGAAATTTCTCCCCAGCCGTCCCGTTCGCCATCACGCAGGTAGACGAATAACCCGTCGCGGGTTTTCAGCCGCCGATCGCGCAGCACCACACCCGCGTCCATTGGAATCTGCCAGCGATAAACCTGCGCGCTACGCATTACGGGTTCCGTTTGAATTTGCTGAAGTCTGGCTGACGTTTCTGGTTGAAGGCGTTGCGGCCTTCCTGACCTTCTTCCGTCATGTAGAACAGCATGGTGGCGTTACCCGCCAGCTCCTGCAAACCGGCCTGGCCGTCGCAGTCAGCGTTCAGTGCCGCTTTCAGGCAGCGCAGCGCCATCGGGCTGTTTTGCAGCATTTCGCGGCACCAGC
>NZ_CBDKZX010000075.1:0-17975 GCF_965301105.1 Kluyvera sp. | reverse complement strand
ATGTAGGCCGGATAAGGCGCTTGCGCCGCCATCCGGCACGTTATTTGTAATACGGTCCCGTTGTGACCGAATCGCGCAATACCAGCGTGCCGGTGAACGGTGGTATGGTTTCAATCTCTTCGCCCGCGGCCAGCTTAATGGCCTGGTCAATGGCGGTGACGATCATGTTATCGATCGGCAGGTACACCGTCGACAGCCCCGGCTCCAGCCACTTGGCGCTCGGGGCATCATCAAAGCCAAACAGTGAAATATCCTGAGGAATATGTAGCCCCGCCTGATGCAGCGCCTTCGACGCGCCCAGCGCCATGTCATCGTTACAGGCAAACAGCGCGCTGAACTTCACTTTCTCTTCCAGCAGCGCGTTGCACATGTCATAGCCGCAGTTCATGGTCGAATCGCCATGCTTCACTTTTGCTGGATCCCATTTTATGCCGTTCTGTTCCAGCGCCCGACGGTAGCCCTGCAAACGCGCTTTACCGGTTGGCGTATGAATAGGAACGGTAATGCAGGCGATGTCCCGATGCCCTTGAGAAATCAGATACTCTACCGCCTGGAATGCGGCATCCTGCTGTTCGAAGAACACGCAGCGATCGCGCGCCTGGCTGACGTCGCGGTTAATGACGACCAGCGGCATCGGAGTCGTGTTCACCAGCGACATGATCGCTTTTTCGCTCATATGGCGGGTGTAGAGCACGATGGCGTCGCACTGGCGGTCGGCCAGCATCTGCACCGCCTGCTCTTCACGCTCGGGCGTATCGTGGCCATCGGTCACAATCAGCTGTTTACCCCAGGCTTCCGTCTGACGGGAGGCCTGCTGTAACAAACGACCAAAGTAGAAGCCGTCGAAGGTTGAGACAACGAGGCCAATGCTGTTGCTGGTGCGATTGGCCAACGAGCGCGCCAGAAAGTTGGGCCGATAGCCTAACTCCTCCATCGCTTTAAACACCTGTTTACGGGTGCTCTCTTTGACCTGACCGGTACCATTCAGCACACGGGAGACCGTTGCTTTCGACACGCCAGCGCGTATTGAGACATCCAGCATTGTTGCCATTGTTAATCCCTGAAACTCCGTGATGACCCGCAGTTTATCACAGACATTCACCACTCATACGAACTCTACAGCGGATAAAAAACCTATCGCGATCACGCTTTTGCAGTTAATCGCGCTAAGAACCGCTCCTTCAGCATGCGGTATACCAATAATTGTATTTCTTTCTGTTTGGAATACCAAAATAGAGGTTGGGAGCTTAATCACAGAACTTTTCGTTAAGGATGACTATTTTTGGTATGCCAAAAGGTGTTTGGCTGTACACCGGATGCGCGATAAAGCCCTTAAACTTGAGGTACTTTCTATGGCATTGCAGGACAAACTGATTGATTCGCTGGGGAGTTTCGCCACGAAATTCAATAGCTATCGCTATATCATGGCGATCAAACACGCCTTTATTACGCTGATGCCGGTGATCATCGTTGGCGCCTTCTCCGTACTGATCTCCAACATGGTGTTGGATCCGAAAAACGGTCTCGCCAGCTTCCAGTCGCTGTCGTTTCTGGCGTCTCTCAAACCGATTACCAGCGCCATCAACTACGCCACGCTGAACTTCCTCAACATTGGCGCCGTGTTCCTGATCGGCATCGAGCTAGGAAGAATCAACGGCATTAAGACCCTGTTCCCCGGCCTGCTGGCGGTGATCTGCTTTATCTGCGTCACGCCGACCACCGTACAGATGATGGTCGACGGGCAAATGCACGAAGTTAAAGATGTGCTGCTGCGTCAGTTCTCTGACACCCGCAGCCTGTTCCTCGGCATGTTTATCGCCATTCTGTCGGTCGAGATCTACTGCTGGCTGGAAACGCGCAACGGGCTGAAGATCAAAATGCCGGACACCGTGCCGCCGAACGTCGCCGCGTCGTTTTCAGCGCTGATCCCGGCGATCATTACCGTCACCGCGATCGCCACCTTCGGCTTCATCTTCCATCAACTGACCGGCATGTACCTCTACGACGCGGTTTATCAGGTGGTGCAGCAGCCGCTGGAGCGGGTGATGCAGAGCCTGCCGGGGATCCTGCTGCTGATGTTCGTGGCGCAGATCTTCTGGGTGATCGGCATTCACGGTAACCAGATGATCAAACCCATCCGCGAACCGCTGCTGCTGGGGGCGATTACCGTCAACATGAGCGCCTTCGAGCAGGGTAAAGAGGTACCGAATATTATTACGATGCCGTTCTGGGACGTGTATATGAGCATCGGCGGGTCCGGACTGACCATCGGGCTGCTGATCGCGGTGATGATTGCCACCAAGCGTAAAGAGATGAAAGAGATCGCCAAGCTGTCGATTGGCCCGGGGATCTTCAACATCAACGAGCCGGTAATCTTCGGTATGCCGATCATGCTCAACCCGATCCTGGCGATTCCCTTCATTATTACCCCGCTGGTGACCGGCAGCATCGGCTATTTCGCCACCGTCACCGGGTTTGCCGGTAAAGCCGTGGTGATGGTGCCGTGGACCACGCCGCCGCTGATCAACGCCTGGCTGTCGACCGCAGGCTCGATGGGCGCGGTAGTGACGCAGCTGATTTGTATCGTCGTGGCGGTGCTGATTTACCTGCCGTTCGTCAAAATCGCCTCCCGCCGTGCCGAGATTTCCGAACGCCTGGCGGCCAAATCCCCGGCTACCGATAACTTCTGAGGACGCTATGAGTACAAAACGGATAACGATTCCCGATGATTTTATTCTCGGGGCCGCGGCTTCGGCCTGGCAAACGGAAGGCTGGAGCGGTAAAAAGCCAGGCCAGGATTCCTGGCCCGATCTCTGGTACAAGAACGACCGTCACGTCTGGCATAACGGCTACGGCCCGGCGGTTGCCACCGATTTCATCAACCGCTTTCGCGAAGACGTGCAACTGATGAAGCTAGCGGGGTTGACTCATTACCGTACCTCCATCAACTGGTCGCGTTTTTTAACCGATTACGAGGCGGTTACGGTGGATGAAGAGTATGCCGCTTATTACGACCAGCTGTTTGATGAGCTGCTGGCCAATGGTATTGAGCCGATGATCTGCCTTGAGCACTACGAGCTGCCTGGCTACCTGCTGGAAGAGTACGGCGGTTGGGGCTCGAAAAAAGTGGTTGAGCTGTATGTGCGCTACGTGGAGCAGGTGTTTGCCCGCTACCATCACAAGGTGACGCGCTGGTTTACCTTTAACGAGCCGATTGTGGTGCAGACCCGCGTCTATCTGGATGCGCTACGCTGGCCGTATGAGCAAAACACCGGCAAATGGATGCAGTGGAATCACCACAAGGTGCTGGCGACGGCGAAGGTAGTGCAGCTATTCCGCGAGAAAGGCTATCAAGGGACCGTCGGCTGCATCCTCAACCCGGAGGTGACCTATCCGCGTTCCGCCGCTGCTCACGACCTGCGGGCGGCAGAGGTGTACGATCTGTTCTACAACCGCGTATTCCTTGACCCGCTGGTACACGGTGCTTACCCGGCAGAGCTGTTCACGCTGCTGGAGAAGCATACGGTTGCCTGGGACTACAGTGCCGACGAACTGGCGATCATCCGCGACAACACGGTCGATGAACTGGGCATTAATCTCTACTACCCGCATCGGGTAAAAGCGCCGTCGCGCGCCTGGCATCCCGGGACGCCGTTCCACCCGGCCTGGTACTACGAACCGTTTGAACTGCCGGGCAGAAAGATGAACAACTCGCGCGGTTGGGAAATCTACCCGCAGATTGTCTACGACATGGCGATGCGCATCAAAAATGACTATCGCAATATTCCGTGGTTTGTCGCCGAGAGCGGTATGGGGGTGGAAAATGAGGCCCAGTTCCGCAACGCCGATGGCGTGATTGCCGACGACTATCGGATCCGTTTTATCAGCGAGCATCTGTGGCAAACGTTGCGGGCGAAAGAAGACGGCGCCAACTGCCACGGCTATATGCTGTGGGCCTTTACCGACAACGTTTCGCCGATGAACGCCTTTAAAAACCGCTACGGGCTGATTGAAATCGATCTCCAGAACGACCGCGCGCGGCGGCCAAAAGCCTCTGCCCGCTGGTTCCGTCAACTGCGCGACAGCCGCGAGCTGACGGTGGATATCGATGATGAATGGCGCTGATTTTTGCTAAGATAGCGCCGGTATTGGCATAACGTACAGGTGAAATTGTGGAGAAGGCTACCGTCCCGCCGGAAAAGAAACCCTATCAGGAGATTGGCGATGATTTGCGCGCCCAGATTATGCAGGGCCGCTATCCCGTCGGGTCGCGCCTGCCGCCGGAACGCAATATCGCTGAAACTTACGGCGTCAGCCGTACCATCGTGCGCGAGGCGCTGCTGATGCTGGAACTACAGGGTACGGTTGATATTCGCCAGGGCTCCGGCGTGTACGTGATGCGTATTCCGCAAGAAAGCGACGGCGAGGAAGAGCAGATGCTGAGCAGCGACGTTGGGCCATTTGAAATCCTGCAGGCGCGCCAGTTGCTGGAGAGTAACATTGCCGCTTTCGCCGCGAAGATGGCCACCCGCGCAGATATCGACAACCTCAAGCAGATTATCGAACAAGAGCAGCGGGCGATTGCGCTCAACGATACCAGCCAGGACAACGGCCGCCTGTTCCACCTGGTGCTGGCCGGGGCGACGCAAAACCAGATGCTGCTGGCGACTATCGAGCGCGTCTGGATCCAGATGGACAGCAGCCCGCTGTGGCAGCAGTTTAACGCCCATATTGCCAGCCGCACCTACCGGCTGAAATGGCTTGGCGACCGGCAGACTATTCTGGCCGCGCTACGCCGCCGTGACGTCATGGGGGCCTGGCAGGCGATGTGGCAGCATCTTGAGAACGTCAAAAATAGCCTGATGGAGCTGTCAGACGAAGACGCGCCGGATTTCGACGGCTATCTGTTTGAATCGGTTCCCATCTTCCAGGGAAAATTAATGTGACCATCCTGCCGCTCTATGACCGTCCGCAGTACGCCGGTCAGGTGACCGACTGGCTATGGCACGCCTTTGGCGGCGAAGGTCTGTCGCGGGCATTTTTTGCCAGCATCATTGACCACAGCCAGCGTCCGGGCGCACTGCCGCTGACGTTTATTGCCGTTGAGGGCGATAAACTGTCAGGAACGGTGGGGCTGTGGCGCTGCGATTTAATCAGTCGTCAGGATCTGTGGCCGTGGATGGCTGCGTTGTACGTCGCGCCAGAGGCGCGTGGCCGCGGTCTGGCGGGCCAGCTACAGCGGCACGTGATGTCCTGTGCCGCGCAGCTGGGATATACGGAACTGCACCTCTATTCGGCCTGTCGGGATTTTTACGAACGCTTCGGCTGGCAGTACCTCGGTGATGCCCTCGATTACCCGGACACCACCGTCCATCTTTATCGCTACGATTTAACCTCTTCCGCCGGGGCGATCACCGAGTGACGGCGAACCAGCGTCGGGCTGAACAGGTGGGTGATATCCGGTAGCGGCTTGTTCTCTGCCAGCGCCAACGCCAGCTCGGCGGCCTGGGTGGCCATGGTGACAATCGGGTAGCGGATGGTGGTCAGCCGTGGTCGCACGTAGCGGGAAACCAGCACGTCATCGAAACCAATCAGCGAAATCGCCTGCGGTACGTCGATACCGTTATCATTCAGTACGCCCATCGCGCCCGCCGCCATCGAGTCGTTGTAACAGGCGACGGCGGTAAACTGCTTGCCGCGACCGAGCAGCTCGGTCATGGCCTGTTCGCCGCCGCTTTCATCCGGCTCGGCAAAGGTTACCAGCCGGTCGTTGCACGGTAGCCCGTGCTCTTTTAGCGCGTCGTAGTAGCCCGCCAGTCGGTCTTCCGCATCCGAAATCGCGTGGTTGGAACAGATATAGCCAATGCGCGTATGCCCTTGTTGAATCAGATGGCGAGTCGCCAGCCAGGCGCCGTAACGGTCGTCCAGCGCCACGCAGCGTTTTTCAAAACCGGGTAGAATGCGGTTGATCAACACCATGCCGGGCATTTGCTTCATTAAATCTGCCAGTTCAGCGTCGGGAATCAGCTTGGCATGCACCACCAGCGCCGCACAGCGGTGGCGGATGAGTTGCTCAATGGCCTGACGTTCTTTCATCTCATTATGGTAGCCGTTGCCAATCAGCAAAAAATTGCCGGTGTGATAGGCGACCTGCTCCACGGCTTTAACCATGGCGCCGAAAAAAGGGTCGGAGACGTCGCCCACCACCAGGCCGACGGTTTCCGTCGACTGCTGCGCCAGCGCGCGGGCATTGGCGTTGGGATGATAGTTGAGGGTCTCCATGGCGGAGTTCACCGCCTGACGCGAGGCATCGCTGGCTTTTGGAGAGTTGTTGATGACGCGGGAAACGGTGGCGACGGAGACGCCTGCCATCCGGGCCACATCTTTAATTGTCGCCATAATATGCCTTAAACAAAATTCGATGGGTAAACGTTTACACCCTAACAGTTTTACGGAAATCCCGGTGCTATTCAAGGCCGAGTCTGTGGTGGATTGCACAATATTGATGCGCGTATGGTGCTTTGTGGAAGAGTGACACCGGGCTTTTGCAACTAAACAGGAATATTCAAACGTTTGCTTACACTTTGCGAGATGCTGTTGCGAATGTCTGCTGGAGAACGCGTTACGCGAGTTGCTAATCTGATTGTCCCAGAGGTATTGATAGGTGAAGTCGCCCACAAGGTTGACCACTCAATTACACCAACCTGCGCAGATGCGCAGGTTTTTTTTTGCCTGAATTCACGCTGTTACAGTTCCCCATAATCGCAATACCTCGTTGCATTTCCGCTCATTCTCTTGCGGTTTTAAACTGGCTGCCAGGCGGTAGGGGGGAGACAATAGCGGTCCCAGAGGTATTGATTGGTGAATGTTTCAAAGTACGCTTTGCGTACGCATCACTTACACCGACCTGCGCAGAAGCGCAGGTTTTTTTTTGCAAAAAAAAAGATAGGGTTAATCTAACCCTATCTTTTTTCTTGATAGATGAGACTTGGTTTACTGCGGATGCCAGGCATCAAAACGGCATTCCCACAATCTGGCGAGAGCATGCTGACGATTAGCATGGCGACCACAGACGACAAAACTCTCGGCGTTATTTTTAATTTTGGTGACCCATCTTCTTTTGATATTAATAATGACCCCAATCGGCTCTTTGTCGTGAAAAAGCGTTGTATAGCAATCTCTTTCTACCAGCCGATATGATTGATGGTTATTGTTGGTCATTTTACGCCTCTCACATCTGTTTTTTATTGCAGATTAAGCCGAAGGATATCGCGCTAGTCCACTCTCAAAATAGGTTTGGCAAACCCAGTTTTCAGGGAATAGCTGCCTCGGTGGCGCACTTCAGTATGTCATCAATATCTAGCGTGAATTTTAAATTTAACCATTCAATTCCTGCGGAGGTAATCTTATTGTTTTTAAGATCGGCGATGGTGGCACAGTCCAGTTCCGGAAACCATTTTAGCGGTAGTGCCAGCACTAACCCTCCCTTGAATTCAATACCCAAATGCCTGGCCGTAAATCTTATTCTCTTTACAGATACCGTATTGCTCATAAAAGCTTGTCCATAATAGAGGCGCAAAATAGCGTCTATAAATACTCAATAAAAACTCAGGTCTGGCGTCACGGTATCATTGTTCTTGTGATTTATAAAATGAATGATATGAATAAAATTCATTCCAAGAAGGAATGAATTGTGGAGATTTTGCCGGAAAACCAAGCTCAGAAAGCGTAAAGTAACGAGGAAACTTAATTCTCGTCGCGTTATAAGTTTGTGCGATACATCACTAAAATGAATGGTTTTACTCCGTATCCTAAGACAAATATTTTAAACGGAGAACGATAACAGTAATGAAAAAACAGATTGTACTGACTATGATAGCGCTGGCATGCCTGGCTACGAATGCACAGGCTGCTGATAAACTGGCGGGAAATGAAATACTTGCTGTTCAGAAAGGCGGTGTGCCCGACAAGGTTTATACTCAGGACAAACCAACGTTACGCATCGCGACCTACAATATCGGTAAAAATGAGGCTTCCGATAACGTTGCTGATTTTACTGCACTTAATTCGGCTATTAAAAAAATCAACGCCGATATTATTGCCGTTCCTGAAGTGGATAACAAAACGCAGCGTAGTCAGAAGGTCGACCAATTAAAGACCATTGCCGATGCCAACAAAATGCACTATGCGTTTGGTAAAGCGTTAGATTTTGATGGCGGTGAATATGGTTTGGGTATTCTGTCAAAATATAAAATTCTGCATTCACAGGTTGTGAAGCTGCCCTCCGGAAATGCTGAACAGCGCGTTGCGCTGCTGGCGCAGGTAGAAGTGCCGGGATTTGATTCCGCTCCCATTATTATGGTGACTCACCTCGACTGGCAAAAAGATCCTACGATACGGACCGAGCAGGCGCGTTATTTGCTTGATCTGAGTATTGGCGACGCAGCGTCCGATTTTAAAGATATTGCCTCTTCGATTAAGATCCTGGCGGGTGATTTCAACTCAACCCGTGAAGAACAGCCGATAAAAGAGATCGGTTATTTCTTTAATGAAGTCGCGAAGAAAGGCACGGATACCCGCAGTTGGCCTGCCATTAATCCGGCCATCGATATCGACCATATCTTTACGTTTAAAGGCCAGAAGTGGGACGTGAAGAAGATGGAGATTCCAAATAATTCGCCTGAGTTTAACTGGTCTGCGGCAAGCGATCATCTTCCGGTGATTGCCGAGCTTGAACTGACAGAACAGTAAATGACCTACGGGGGCCCCTCAGGGTCCCCGGTTCCTGTCTCGTCCATGTACGAATTGTAAGTCATCTTTTTGCCGCAATAATATTCCTGCCCGCTGCTTTTCCTCAGTGTTCTCGTGTACCCTTTGCAAAGATAAATCTTTGGCAAAAGGAGTTGGTATGCTTCTCTGTTTCTTCCGACAGCTTTTCAGGGTGTTATTCAGGGTACGGATGACCGGTAGCACCGAGGCGTTAAGCCAGCCTAAAGTGCTGATTACGCCCAACCACGTCTCGTTTATCGACGGCATTCTGCTAGCGCTGTTTCTCCCGGTTCGCCCGGTTTTTGCCGTCTACACCTCGATTTCCCAAAAATGGTTCATGCGCTGGCTGACGCCGATCATCGATTTTGTCCCGCTCGACCCGACAAAACCGATGTCTATCAAGCATCTGGTGCGCCTGATCGAACAGGGCCGCCCGGTGGTGATTTTCCCGGAAGGGCGCATTTCAGTCTCCGGTTCGCTGATGAAGATTTACGACGGCGCGGCCTTTGTGGCGGCGAAGTCCGGGGCGACGATTATTCCGGTGCGTATTGAAGGTGCGGAACTGAGCTACTTTAGCCGCCTGAAAGGGCTGGTGAAGCGCCGCCTTTTCCCTCGCATCCAGCTGCACCTGTTGCCGCCAACCACGCTGCCAATGCCGGAAGCCCCGCGTGCGCGTGACCGTCGCCGCATTGCCGGCGAAATGCTGCACCAGATTATGATGGAAGCCCGGATGGCGGTGCGTCCGCGTGAAACGCTGTATGAATCGCTGCTGACGGCGATGCACCGATACGGCGAGAAAAAAGCGTGCGTCGAAGATATCAATTTCCAGCCGGACAGCTATCGCAAGCTGCTGACCAAAACGCTGTTTGTGGCGCGTATCCTCGAAAAATACAGCCAGAAGGGCGAAAAGATCGGCCTGATGCTCCCGAATGCCGGTATCAGCGCCGCCGTTATCTTCGGTGCGATTGCCCGCGGCCGTATTCCGGCGATGATGAACTACACTGCCGGGGTCAAAGGGCTGTCCAGCGCCATTACCGCCGCGCAAATTGGCACGATTTTTACCTCGCGCACGTTTCTTGATAAAGGCAAACTCTGGCACCTGACCGAGCAGTTGACCCAGGTTCGCTGGGTATTCCTCGAAGATTTAAAAGGCGATGTGACCACCGTCGATAAGCTGTGGATCTTTTCACGCGTGCTGATGCCGCGTCTGGCGCAGGTGGCGCAGCAGCCGGAAGACCCGGCAATCATCCTCTTTACCTCCGGTTCGGAAGGCCACCCGAAAGGCGTGGTGCACAGCCACAAAAGCATTCTGGCGAACGTCGAGCAGATCAAAACCATCGCCGACTTTACCGCCAATGACCGCTTTATGTCGGCGCTGCCGCTGTTTCACTCGTTTGGCCTGACGGTCGGGCTGTTTACGCCGCTGCTGACCGGCGCGGAAGTGTTCCTCTACCCTAGCCCGTTGCACTACCGCATGGTACCGGAGCTGGTGTATGACCGTAACTGTACCGTCCTGTTCGGCACCTCAACGTTTTTAGGCAACTACGCGCGATTCGCCAACCCGTACGATTTCTATCGTCTACGCTATGTCGTGGCCGGGGCGGAAAAGCTGCAACAGAGCACCAAAGAGCTGTGGCAGGACAAGTTCGGCCTGCGCATTCTGGAAGGCTATGGCGTGACCGAATGCGCGCCGGTGGTCTCAATTAACGTGCCAATGGCGGCGAAACCGGGCACGGTAGGGCGCATTCTGCCGGGGATGGACGCGAGATTGCTGGAAGTACCGGGCATTGAGCAGGGCGGTCGCCTGCAGGTGAAAGGGCCGAACGTGATGTGCGGCTACCTGCGCGTTGAGAACCCTGGCGTGCTGGAAGCGCCGACGGCGGAGAATCAGCACGGTGAGCGGGAAACCGGCTGGTACGACACCGGGGATATTGTTGCTTTTGACGCCCAGGGCTATGTGCAGATTCAGGGGCGGGCAAAGCGGTTTGCTAAAATTGCCGGCGAAATGGTGTCGCTGGAAACGGTCGAACAGCTGGCGCTGGGCGTATCGCCTGAGAAGATGCACGCCACGGCAGTGAAAACCGATGCCAGCAAAGGCGAGGCGCTGGTGCTATTTACCACCGATAATGAACTGACCCGCGACAAACTGTTGCAGTATGCGCGGGCCCACGGCGTGCCGGAGCTGGCGGTTCCTCGCGACATTCGCTGGATGAAACAGCTGCCGCTGCTGGGCAGCGGTAAACCGGATTTCGTCACCCTTAAGAGCATGGTTGCAGAGACGGAACACCCACATGAGTGAGTCAGTACACACTAACACCTCTATCTGGTCGAAAGGCATGATGGCGGTTATCGCCGCCCAGTTCCTCTCGGCTTTTGGCGACAACGCGCTGCTGTTTGCCACGCTGGCGCTGATGAAGCAGCAATACTATCCGGACTGGAGCCAGCCGGTGCTGCAAATGGTGTTTGTGGGCGCTTACATCGTCTTTGCGCCGTTCGTCGGCCAGGTGGCGGACAGCTTTGGTAAGGGCCGGGTGATGATGTTCGCCAACGGCCTGAAGCTGCTCGGCGCGGCGATGATTTGCGTGGGGCTGAATCCCTTTATCGGCTATACGCTGGTGGGTATCGGCGCGGCGGCTTACTCGCCGGCGAAGTATGGCATTCTCGGGGAACTGACCACCGGCGATAAACTGGTGAAAGCCAACGGTCTGATGGAAGCTTCGACGATCGCGGCGATTCTGATCGGCTCGGTGGCGGGCGGCGTTGTGGCTGACTGGAGCGTGGTGGGCGCACTGGCGCTTTGCGCGATCGTCTACGGCGGCGCGGTGGTGGCGAACATTTTTATTCCCAGGCTGCCAGCTGCGCGTCCGGGTCAGTCCTGGCGTTTTCGCCCCATGACCCACAATTTCTTTAACGCCTGCAATGTGCTGTGGCACAACGGTGAAACGCGCTTTTCTCTGCTTGGCACCAGCCTGTTCTGGGGCGCGGGGGTGACGCTGCGCTTCCTGTTGGTGCTGTGGGTTCCGGTGGCGTTAGGGATTACCGATAACGCCACGCCAACCTATCTGAACGCGATGGTGGCGGTGGGGATTGTGGTGGGGGCCGGGGCGGCCGCCAGGCTGGTCACGCTGGAAACGGTGGCGCGCTGCATGCCTGCCGGGGTGCTGATTGGCGTGGTGGTGGCGATTTTCGCCCTTCAGCACGCGATTTTACCGGCTTATGTGCTGCTGTTTATCATCGGCATCTGCGGTGGCTTCTTTATCGTGCCGCTGAACGCGCTGTTGCAGGATCGCGGCAAGCATACCGTTGGCTCGGGCAATGCGATTGCGGTGCAAAATCTCGGTGAAAATAGCGCGATGCTGTTGATGCTGGGGCTGTACTCTCTGGCGGTGGCGGTGAATATTCCGGTCGTCGGCGTGGGCGTAGGCTTCGGTGTGTTGTTTGCGCTGGCGATTATCGTGCTGTGGCTGTGGGGTAAGCGGCGCTGATTTTCCCGGGGTCGCAAGCGACCCCGGAAGAGCACAATCTTAAGGTGCCGGGTAAGTATATACCTGATGCACCGCTTCAATTTCGGCTAATACCTCTTCACTCAATTCCAGGTGCAGACTTTCCACGTTAGTTTTCAACTGCTCCATCGTCGTCGCGCCCAGCAGCGTGCTGGCGACGAACGGCTGACGGCGGACGAACGCCAGCGCCATCTGCGCCGGGTCGAGGTTATGGCGTTTGGCAATCTCCACGTAGGCGGCGACCGCTTTTTGCGTCTGCTCACCGCTGTAGCGGGTAAAGCGGCTAAACAGCGTATTGCGCGCGCCAGCCGGTTTGGCACCGTTCAGGTATTTACCTGTCAGGGTGCCGAACGCCAGGCAGGAATAGGCCAGCAGCTCAACGCCTTCAAACTGGCTCACTTCTGAGAGCGCGACTTCGTAGCTGCGGTTGACCAGGCTATACGGGTTCTGAATGGTCACAATACGCGGCAGATCGTGTTTATCGGCCAGATGCAGGTAACGCATTACGCCAAACGCGGTTTCGTTCGAGACGCCGATATAGCGAATTTTCCCGGCGCGCTGATACTCGGTGAGCGCTTCCAGCGTTTCCAGCAGGGATACGACCGGTGCGGAATCAGCCCAGGTGTAGCCCAGCTTGCCGAAGCAGTTGGTTGGGCGCTGAGGCCAGTGCACCTGGTAGAGGTCGAGATAGTCGGTTTGCAGACGCGTCAGACTGTTGTGCAGCGCGTCGCGAATGTTCTTGCGGTCCAGCGCCTGATTGGGGCGGATGCCGCTGTCGTTATTGCGTGACGGGCCGCTAACCTTAGAGGCAATCACCAGTTTTTCACGGTTGCCGCGTTTCGTCAGCCAGTTGCCAACGTAGGTTTCAGTCAGACCCTGGGTTTCCGGGCGCGGCGGCACAGGATACATCTCCGCGACGTCGATCAGGTTGATACCCTGACTCACGGCGTAATCAAGCTGTGCATGGGCGTCGGCTTCGCTGTTCTGTTCACCAAACGTCATTGTGCCAAGCCCGAGGGTGCTTATCTCAAGAGAGCTGTGGGGGATACGGTGGTACTGCATAAGCCGGCTTCCTTTTATCAACAGCGTCGGGAAAGAGTCCCGACAAAGGAATATAAAAATGGCAGAGGGGAAGAAAAAGGGAAAGCAGAAAATGAAAAAAGGCCAGCAAGCGGCTGACCTCTCTGTCTTTATCGTTTAATAATCTGTGAGACGTCGTCGCGATTGATCTGCATTCTGTTGCCCTGCTGATCTTCGTAGCTGATAAGCCCGGTGTCGTCGTCGACTTCTGGTTTTCCGTCGGTAAGAATCATTCGGCCATCTTTGGTCGCCATGACGTAATCGCTGCTACAGCCGGAAACTGCAAAGGCTAAACCTACTGCGGAAATCAATACTGCCCATTTTGTCATCGTCATCCCCTTTATCGCCGCACTCTTAATAGTCTAGTAATAACCGACTCTTGCGTTAGCATAAAGCAGTAAAATCTGAAAAAAATCAGACATGGCCCTCAAAAGAGGGCCAAAAACGACAGATTAGAGCGGATTTTTTTTGTTTCTCAGCAGATTGAGGCTTTCTACTGCGATAGAGAAGAACATGGCGAAGTAGATGTAGCCTTTCGGCACGTGGACGTCAAAGCTCTCGAGGATCAGCGTAAAGCCGACCAGAATCAGGAATGACAGCGCCAGCATTTTCACCGAAGGATGGCGATCGACAAATTCGCCGATTGAACGTGCGGCAAACATCATCACGCCCACCGCAATCACCACCGCTGCCATCATGATAAACAGATGGTCAGAGAGGCCAACGGCGGTAATGACCGAGTCGAGGCTGAAGATAATATCCAGCAGCATGATCTGTACAATCGCGCCGAGGAACGAATGCACGTTGGTTTTCAGCCCTTCCTCATCGCCTTCGATCGACTCGTGAATTTCCTTACTGGCCTTCCAGATAAGGAACAGCCCGCCCAGCAGCAGGATAATATCGCGCAGCGAGATGGCCTGATCGAACACGGTGAACAGCGGGTTGGTGAGCTTCACCACCCAGGCGATAGAAGCCAGCAGCCCCAGACGCATCACCATCGCCCCCATCAGCCCTAAACGACGGGCATGGGCGCGTTGCGCGGTAGGAAGCTTAGCGACGACCAGAGAGAGAAAAATAATATTATCGATCCCCAGAACGATCTCCAGCAGCGTCAGCGTACCGAGCGCAAGCCAGGCGTTGGGGTCGGTGATCCATGCAAATAACATTAGATAAGTCCTGCCAAAAAAAGCGAAAGCGTCAATAGATGTACTTTGTGGGTGCTGTAGGGCAATCCTGCCGCCAGCAGCACGAGGAGTATAATCCCGGTGGGCGGCAGGGCAAAAAAATTAATGCGTTTGCAGCATAAAGTGGCGCGCCAGCAAGGCGGCGGTGAAGTTCTTTTTGAGATAGAAACCGCGCGGCAGCGTCATAATCGGTTCACCGTGCGCGCCGATGGCTTCGGTGAGCGCTTTGCTGTTGGCGGCCTTTGGGCGGAGCTGCAGCACTTCGCCGTGTCGGGCGGTAATGCGCTCGACCTGTCCCAGAACAATCAGATCCATTAACTCTTCCCAGTCCATTTGCAGCTGATGCTCTTCTTCCGGGCTCGGCGTCCACAGCAGCGGCGCGCCGACGCGGCGCTCGGCGAGCGGGATCGTTCTTTCGCCCTCTACCGGAATCCACAATACCCGCTTGAGCTTATGGCGAACGTGGCTGTTTTCCCAGGTGACGCCGGAATTGCCGGTCAGCGGGGCGACGCAGACGAACGTGGTCTCCAGCGGGCGTCCCTGGCGGTCAATGGGAATCGTTTTCAGCTCGACCCCCAGCGCGGCGAAATCCTGCTCTGGCTTACTGCCGGCGCTGGCGCCGAGCCAGATTTCCAGCAGCACGCCAATCCAGCCTTTATCACGCTTCAAATCTTTGGGCGGGACGATTCCGGCCATCGCCGCCAGTTCGCCCAGCGAATAGCCCGCCAGACGCTGCGCTTGCGCGAGCAGCTCGGCCTGGGTTTTGGGCGATTCGGGAAGCGGGGCGAGCATTGACATGATAAAGCGCCTTCTGGTGAAAAAATGTACGACTGTTTTGCCGGGTGTGGATAGAGTTTAACTTTTTCTGAGTAAATATATCAACGTGATGATTATAATGGATTTTTTAAGCTATTTTTCAGCGTAAAAAGGCCGCGAAAAAAGGTTTTCCAAATCTGGTCACTGACAATGAACAGGATCTTACACCATGTTATCCACAGAAAAATGGGATAACTGGGGAAAAGCCCCACTACTGTTTCAATTTACAGCCTTGACGTGCGACGAAAATCGAATTTTCGCACAAAAGATGTCTAAGATGTTGGCACAATCTGTGGATAAAATCGGCGTTGCTCGATCTTTCATCAGTTGGAGGATCCCCTATGTGATGATCATCACGTTATGCGCTAATGCAAGAGGATTAACCATAATAACTTAATGAAAAATATCATTTTACTGTGAACGGCTTGCATGCGATTATTCAGAGTACTCTGGGTTTTCCCTGGGTAATTCCGTACTTCTTCACAACTCTATCCACAGAAAAAGTGAATAAAATCGCGGATGAACGCGGCTCTCTGTTTATAACTCTGATGATTACTGTGAGTTATTCAAATGTTATTAGATGGTCGTGCTGTAATAGAGTGGTTTACCGTTTCCAGCGAGTGTGAAACAATCATTCACATTGAAGCTTATTTTGAGGTAGTCCGGTGATTGATGACGATGGCTACCGCCCAAATGTTGGTATTGTAATTTGCAATCGTCAGGGCCAGGTTATGTGGGCCCGACGCTACGGTCAGCACTCCTGGCAATTCCCGCAAGGGGGTATAAACCCCGGTGAGACAGCAGAACAGGCGATGTATCGGGAACTGTTCGAAGAAGTTGGATTAAGCCGTAAGGATGTACGGATCCTCGCTTCGACCCGAAACTGGTTGCGTTACAAATTGCCTAAACGTTTGGTGCGTTGGGACACAAAGCCGGTTTGTATCGGCCAGAAACAAAAATGGTTTCTCTTGCAGTTGATCGGCAATGACGCGGATATCAATATGCAAACCAGCAGCACGCCGGAGTTCGACGGCTGGCGCTGGGTGAGTTACTGGTATCCGGTGCGTCAGGTCGTGTCGTTTAAACGTGACGTCTACCGCCGGGTGATGAAAGAGTTCGCCAGCGTAGTGATGGCGCTTGCGGAGAGCGCGCCAAAACCGCAAAGCGCGCCTGCTTATCGACGTAAAAGAGGTTAAGCCACGCATATTATGCTCACTCGCTTACGCGAAATTGTTGAGAAGGTCGCGAGTGCGCCTCGTCTGAACGAGGCGCTGGATATTCTGGTCACCGATGTCTGCCTGGCTATGGAGACCGAGGTTTGTTCCGTCTATCTCGCCGACAACGATCGACGCTGCTTCTATTTAATGGCGACCCGCGGCCTGAAAAAACCGCGCGGTCGTACCATTACGCTCGCCTTCGATGAAGGGATCGTCGGGCTGGTTGGCCGCCTGGCCGAACCGATTAACCTCGCCGACGCGCAAAAACACCCCAGCTATAAATACATTCCCTCAGTGAAAGAAGAGCGCTTCCGCGCGTTTCTTGGCGTGCCGATCATTCAGCGCCGCCAACTGCTGGGCGTGCTGGTGGTGCAGCAGCGCGAGCTGAGACAGTACGACGAAAGCGAAGAGTCATTCCTGGTCACGCTCGCCACCCAGATGGCGGCTATCCTCTCGCAGTCTCAGTTGACGGCGCTGTTCGGGCAGTATCGTCAGACGCGTATCCGCGCGCTGCCGGCTTCGCCAGGCGTGGCGATCGCCGAAGGCTGGATGGACGCCACCCTGCCGCTGATGGAGCAGGTGTATGAAGCGTCATCGCTGGATACGCAACTGGAGCGCGAGCGTTTAACCGGCGCGCTGGAAGAGGCGGCGAACGAATTTCGTCGTTACAGCAAACGCTATGCCGCCGGAGCGCAAAAAGAGACGGCGGCGATTTTTGACCTCTATTCGCACCTGCTCTCTGACGCCAGCCTGCGCCGCGCGCTGTTTGCCGCGGTGGATAATGGCTCGGTGGCCGAATGGGCGGTAAAAACGGTTATTGAGAAGTTTGCCGAACAGTTTGCTGCGCTCAGCGACGGCTACCTGAAAGAGCGCGCAGGCGATCTGCGTGCGTTGGGGCAGCGTCTGCTGTTCCACCTTGATGACACCACCCAAGGCGCCAATGCCTGGCCGCCCCGCTTTGTGCTGGTGGCGGATGAACTCTCCGCCGCTACGCTCGCGGAAGTGCCGCAGGATCGTTTAGCCGGTGTGGTGGTACGCGACGGTGCCGCCAACTCTCACGCTGCGATCATGGTACGCGCGTTGGGGATCCCTACGGTGATGGGCGCCGATATCCAGCCGTCGATCCTCCATGGGCGTACGCTGGTGGTCGATGGTTATCGCGGCGAGCTGCTGGTGGATCCTGAACCGATCCTGCTACAAGAATATCAACGGCTTATCAGCGAAGAAAACGAACTCAGCCGCCTGGCGGAAGGAGACGTTGAGCGCCCGGCAGAGCTGAAAAGCGGCGAGCGCGTGAAGGTGATGCTCAATGCCGGTCTTAGTCCGGAGCATGAGCAGAAGCTGGGGCGGCGCATCGACGGCATTGGCCTGTATCGCACTGAAATTCCGTTTATGCTGCAAAGCGG
>NZ_CBDKZX010000074.1:0-18850 GCF_965301105.1 Kluyvera sp. | reverse complement strand
TTACGAACAGCCGCAGTATGCTCAGCCTGAACAGCCTGTTCACGAACAGCCATACGTGGCCGAGCCTGCGCCGACTGTTGAACCAGAACCAGTTGTTGAAGAAGAAGTTAAACCGGCCCACCGCCCACCGCTCTACTACTTCGAAGAAGTGGAAGAAAAACGCGCGCGTGAGCGTGAACAGCTGGCAGCATGGTATCAGCCGATCCCTGAACCTTTAGCGCCGGTTGAACAGCGCGCTTCGTCCATGCCTTCTGCATCGGCGTCGGTTGCGGTGCCTGAACCTTCAGCCGCTGTGGATCCGGTTGCGGCCAGCGTTCGTCACGCAGCTACCGCTGCTGGCACCGTCGCTGCCGCAGCAGCGTCAGCGCCGCTGTTTAGCCCAGCTGAAGGGCCGCGTCCGCAGGTGAAAGAGGGCATTGGCCCGAAATTACCGCGTCCGAACCGTGTCCGCGTGCCGACGCGTCGCGAACTGGCGTCCTATGGCATCAAGCTGCCGTCGCAGCGTATGGCCGAAGAACGTGCCGCTCGCGAAGCTGAGCGTTATCAGCATGATGACGATGTTAATCTCAGCGACGATGAAGCCGATGCGCTGGAACAAGATGCGCTGGCGCGTCAATTCGCCGCCTCTCAGCAGCAGCGTTACGGTGAATCGCACGTTGAGGATTACGCCGAGGATGAAAACGACGCCGATGCCGCCGCGGAGGCCGAACTGGCACGCCAGTTTGCCGCCTCTCAGCAGACGCGTTATGCCAGCGAGCAGCCGGAAGGCGCGCATCCCTTCTCGCTCGATGACTTCGAATTCTCGCCGATGAAAGCGCTGGTTGATGATGCGCCCAAAGCGCCGCTGTTTACCCCAAGCGTGATGCCGGAGCCTGAGGCACCGCAGCCGCAGCAATATCAACAGCAGCCGCCTCAGCATGCGCAAGGCTATCATCAGCTACAACAGCCACAACAGCCGCAGTATGCTCAACCACAGCAGCAGCCACAACAGCCGCAGTATGCGCAGCCGCAGCAGCAACCGCAGTACGCGCCGCCGCAACAGCCTGCCACGCCGCCGCAGGAGAGCCTGATTCACCCGCTGTTGATGCGTAATGGCGACGACCGTCCGTTGCAAAAACCGACTACGCCGCTGCCGTCGCTGGATCTGTTAACGCCGCCGCCAACGGAAGTTGAGCCGGTCGATACCTTCGCGCTGGAGCAGATGGCGCGCCTGGTGGAAACGCGTCTGGCGGATTACCGTATCAAAGCTGACGTCGTGAACTACTCACCGGGCCCGGTTATCACTCGCTTCGAGCTGAATCTGGCGCCGGGCGTTAAGGCCGCGCGAATCTCTAACCTTTCTCGCGATCTGGCACGTTCTCTGTCGACCGTGGCGGTGCGCGTGGTGGAAGTTATCCCTGGCAAGCCGTACGTGGGTCTGGAACTGCCAAACAAGAAACGTCAGACCGTTTACCTGCGTGAAGTGCTGGACTGCGATAAATTCCGCGATAACCCGTCGCCGCTGACCGTGGTGCTGGGTAAAGATATCGCCGGTGAGCCCGTGGTGGCCGATCTCGGTAAGATGCCGCACCTGCTGGTGGCGGGTACCACCGGCTCTGGTAAGTCTGTCGGCGTGAACGCCATGATCCTCAGTATGCTGTACAAAGCGCAGCCGGAAGACGTGCGATTCATCATGATCGACCCGAAAATGCTGGAACTGTCGGTTTACGAAGGGATCCCGCACCTGCTGACGGAAGTGGTTACCGACATGAAAGACGCCGCCAACGCCTTGCGCTGGAGCGTCAACGAAATGGAACGCCGCTACAAGCTGATGTCGGCGCTGGGTGTCCGTAACCTGGCGGGCTATAACGATAAGATCGCCGAAGCCGCGCGCATGGGCCGTCCGATCCCGGATCCTTACTGGAAGCCGGGCGATAGCATGGACGCCACCCATCCGGTGCTGGAGAAACTGCCTTACATCGTCGTGCTGGTGGATGAATTCGCCGACCTGATGATGACCGTTGGTAAAAAGGTCGAAGAGCTGATTGCGCGCCTGGCGCAGAAAGCGCGTGCGGCGGGGATCCACCTGGTGCTGGCGACCCAGCGTCCGTCGGTGGATGTGATTACCGGCCTTATCAAGGCCAACATCCCAACCCGTATTGCGTTTACGGTTTCCAGTAAAATTGACTCCCGTACCATTCTCGATCAGGGCGGCGCGGAATCGCTGCTGGGGATGGGGGATATGCTTTATGCGGCCCCGAACTCGAATACCCCGATACGTGTCCACGGCGCGTTTGTACGCGACCAGGAAGTTCATGCGGTGGTTCAGGACTGGAAAGCGCGCGGTCGTCCGCAGTACATCGACGGCATCACCTCCGATAGCGAAAGCGAAGGCGGCGGCGGCGGCTTCGAGGGGGGCGAAGAGCTGGATCCGTTGTTCGACCAGGCGGTGAATTTTGTGACCCAGAAACGTAAAGCATCTATCTCCGGCGTGCAGCGTCAGTTCCGCATCGGCTACAACCGTGCGGCGCGTATCATCGAACAGATGGAAGCGCAGGGAATCGTCAGTGAACAGGGGCATAACGGCAACCGTGAGGTGCTGGCACCGCCACCATTCGACTGATTGCAAAGATGGGTAAATAAGTCAAAATTCAGTATTTTCTTCTGTCGCCGCTCAGGATGAAGTCTTAGAGTGAGTGACAGAAGCTCTCCTGGCGGGAGCATGAGGCTATTTAAGGAATAACAATGAAAAAAGCAGCGATCACGTGTGCATTACTTTCCAGCTTTGTTGTCAGCAGCGTATGGGCTGACGCCGCCGGTGACCTGAAAAGTCGTCTTGACAAAGTCAGCAGTTTCCACGCCAGCTTCACCCAGAAGGTGACGGACGGTAGCGGCAACGCGGTACAGGAAGGTCAGGGCGATCTGTGGGTAAAACGTCCGAATCTGTTTAACTGGCATATGACCCAGCCGGATGAAAGTATTCTGGTTTCCGACGGCAAAACCCTGTGGTTCTATAACCCGTTTGTTGAGCAGGCGACCGCGACCTGGCTGAAAGATGCCACCGGCAACACGCCGTTTATGCTGATTGCCCGTAACCAGGCCAGCGACTGGCAGCAGTACAATATCCAGCAAACCGGCGATGATTTTGTGCTGACGCCGCGCGGCAGCAACGGCAACCTGAAGAAATTTACCATTAACGTCGGACGCGATGGCACTATCCATCAGTTCAGCGCCATCGAGCAGGACGATCAGCGCAGCAGCTATCAGCTGAAATCGCAGCAGAACGGTTCGGTGGACGCGTCCAAATTCACCTTTACACCGCCGCAGGGCGTGACGGTGGACGACCAGCGTAAATAAGAGGCATGCGTGGGCAACCTGTCGCTCGATTTTTCAGATAATACCTTTCAACCTCTGGCCGCGCGTATGCGGCCAGAAAACTTAGCGCAGTATATCGGCCAACAGCATCTGCTGGCGGCCGGTAAACCGCTGCCCCGCGCCATCGAGGCCGGGCATCTGCATTCGATGATTCTGTGGGGGCCGCCGGGCACCGGCAAGACCACGCTGGCGGAAGTGATTGCTCGCTATGCCAACGCCGACGTGGAACGAATTTCAGCCGTCACCTCCGGGGTGAAAGAGATTCGCGAGGCCATCGAGCGCGCGCGGCAGAATCGCAATGCCGGGCGGCGCACCATTCTGTTCGTCGATGAAGTTCACCGCTTCAATAAAAGCCAGCAGGATGCTTTCCTGCCGCATATCGAAGACGGCACCATTACCTTCATTGGTGCGACCACCGAAAACCCATCCTTCGAATTAAACTCGGCGCTGCTTTCCCGCGCCCGCGTTTATTTGCTGAAGTCGCTCACCACCGAAGATATTGAGCAAGTGCTTACTCAGGCGATGGAAGATAGCGAACGAGGTTACGGCGGTCAGGATATCATCCTGCCAGACGAAACTCGCCGCGCGATTGCCGAACTGGTGAATGGTGATGCGCGTCGGGCGCTCAATACCCTGGAAATGATGGCCGATATGGCCGAGCTTGATGACGCGGGTAAGCGCGTACTACAGCCACAGTTGCTGACTGAAATAGCTGGCGAGCGCAGCGCGCGTTTTGATAACAAAGGCGACCGTTTTTACGATCTGATTTCCGCGCTACATAAATCGGTACGCGGCAGTGCGCCGGATGCCGCGCTGTACTGGTATGCGCGCATCATCAGCGCCGGCGGCGACCCGCTATACGTGGCGCGGCGTTGCCTGGCGATTGCCTCAGAGGATGTGGGCAACGCCGACCCGCGCGCCATGCAGGTGGCTATCTCCGCTTGGGACTGTTTTACGCGCGTCGGCCCGGCCGAAGGGGAACGGGCGATTGCGCAGGCCATCGTTTATCTTGCCTGCGCGCCGAAAAGCAACGCCGTCTACACCGCGTTTAAAGCGGCGATGGCAGACGCCCGTGAACGTCCGGATTACGATGTGCCGGTTCATCTGCGTAATGCGCCAACTAAGCTGATGAAAGAGATGGGCTATGGTCAGGAGTATCGCTACGCCCACGACGAACCTAACGCTTACGCCGCCGGCGAAGAATATTTCCCCAGTGAAATGGCGCAAACTCGCTACTATCACCCGACGAATCGGGGTCTTGAAGGCAAGATTGGCGAAAAGCTCGCCTGGCTCGCTGAACAGGATCAAAATAGCCGCACAAAACGCTACCGCTAGTGCAGTCGTTGCGGTAATGTTGTCAACGTACCTCTGCGACCACGGGCTGTGGTCGCATACTCCACTTTCAATTCGATAAGCATAGGATAAGCATGCTCGATCCCAATCTGCTGCGTACAGAGCCAGACGCAGTCGCAGAAAAACTGGCACGCCGGGGCTTTAAGCTGGATGTAGATAAACTTCGCGCTCTTGAAGAGCGTCGCAAAGTGCTGCAGGTAGAAACTGAAAATCTGCAGGCAGAGCGTAACTCGCGATCGAAATCCATCGGCCAGGCGAAAGCACGCGGGGAAGATATTGAGCCTTTACGCCTGGAAGTGAACAAGCTTGGCGAACAACTTGATGCCGCGAAATCTGAACTGGACGTTCTGCTGGCAGAGATTCGCGATATCGCGCTGACCATCCCGAACATTCCGCACGACGACGCGCCGGTTGGCCGTGACGAAAACGACAACGTTGAAGTCAGCCGCTGGGGCACGCCGCGCGAATTCGATTTCGAAATCCGCGATCACGTCACACTGGGCGAAATGCACAGCGGTCTGGACTTTGCTGCCGCCGTTAAGCTGACCGGTTCACGTTTCGTTGTGATGAAAGGTCAGATCGCGCGTATGCACCGCGCGCTGTCGCAGTTCATGCTGGACCTGCACACCGAACAGCACGGCTATAGCGAAAACTATGTGCCGTACCTGGTAAACCAGGACACCCTGTACGGTACCGGGCAGTTGCCGAAATTTGCCGGCGACCTGTTCCATACTCGTCCGCTGGAAGAAGAAGCCGACAGCAGCAACTACGCGCTGATCCCGACTGCGGAAGTGCCGCTGACCAACCTGGTTCGCGATGAAATCATCGACGAAGACGATCTGCCGATCAAGATGACCGCACACACGCCGTGCTTCCGCTCTGAAGCGGGCTCCTACGGTCGTGATACCCGTGGTTTGATCCGTATGCACCAGTTCGACAAAGTTGAAATGGTGCAGATCGTGCGTCCGGAAGACTCCATGGCGGCGCTGGAAGAGATGACCGGTCACGCGGAAAAAGTCCTGCAACTGCTGGGCCTTCCGTACCGTAAAATCATCCTCTGCACCGGCGATATGGGCTTCGGCGCCTGCAAAACCTACGACCTCGAAGTGTGGGTTCCGGCGCAGAACACCTACCGTGAGATCTCTTCATGCTCGAACGTCTGGGATTTCCAGGCGCGCCGCATGCAGGCTCGCTGCCGCAGTAAGTCCGATAAGAAAACCCGTCTGGTCCATACCCTCAACGGCTCTGGCCTGGCGGTAGGGCGTACGCTGGTTGCGGTGCTGGAAAACTACCAGCAGGCAGATGGTCGTATCGAAGTACCTGAAGTACTGCGTCCTTACATGAACGGCCTGGAATATATCGGTTAATTCCCTGATAGTTTCATCCGAAAAAGCGCCGAAAGGCGCTTTTTTTATATCCTCATTGATACTGAACAATACCTCTCCTGGTAGAACCCTTAATACTCACTTCGAAGTAGCAACAGCATATAACACTATAATAATAGCCATTCGTTGTATATAAAACTATATAACGAGCTTTGTTTCCAATGTAAGCAACGAAGTGAGTGTCCATGAAAACTGAAACCCCCGATGCTTTACTGGCAGCCGAGGTCAGCCGCCGTGGTTTAATGAAAACCACGGCCATAGGTGGCCTGGCGATGGCCAGCAGCGCTTTTACGCTTCCCTTTAGCCGCATCGTGAACGCGGCCGATACGCTGGCCCCGGCTACCGCCGCTGAGCACGTTACCTGGAGTGCGTGTACGGTAAACTGTGGAAGCCGCTGCCCGCTGCGCATGCATGTTGTCGATGGCGAGATTAAATACGTAGAAACCGATAATACCGGTGATGATAACTACGACGGTTTGCACCAGGTGCGTGCCTGTCTGCGCGGCCGCTCGATGCGCCGTCGCGTCTATAACCCGGACCGTCTCAAATACCCGATGAAGCGCGTCGGTAAACGCGGTGAAGGCAAATTCGAGCGTATCAGCTGGGAAGAAGCCTTTGATACCATTGCCGATAATATGAAGCGCCTGATCAAAGATTACGGCAACGAATCTATTTATCTCAACTATGGTACCGGGACGCTCGGCGGCACCTTAACCCGTTCCTGGCCGCCGGGAAAAACCCTGATTGCGCGTCTGATGAACTGCTGCGGCGGTTACCTGAACCATTATGGTGACTACTCTTCAGCACAGATTGCCGCCGGTCTGAACTACACCTACGGCGGTTGGGCCGACGGTAACAGTCCGTCCGATATTGAAAACAGCAAGCTGGTGGTGCTGTTCGGTAACAACCCTGGCGAAACGCGTATGAGCGGCGGCGGGGTCACCTACTATCTGGAGCAGGCGCGGCAGAAATCGAACGCGCGGATGATCATTGTCGATCCACGCTATACCGATACCGGCGCGGGCCGTGAAGATGAATGGATCCCGATTCGTCCGGGTACCGATGCGGCGCTGGTTTCTGCGCTGGCGTGGGTGATGATTACCGAAAATCTGGTCGATCAGCCGTTCCTCGATAAGTACTGCGTCGGCTATGACGAGAAAACGCTGCCGAAGAGTGCTCCGGCCAACGGTCACTACAAAGCTTATATCCTGGGGCAGGGTAATGATGCCACGGCGAAAACACCGGAGTGGGCATCCACGATCACCGGTATTCCAGCCGATCGTATCGTGAAACTGGCGCGCGAAATCGCCAGCGCTAAACCGGCCTATATCTCCCAGGGCTGGGGTCCGCAGCGTCACGCTAACGGCGAAATCGTCACCCGCGCGATTTCCATGCTGTCGATTTTGACCGGTAACGTCGGTATTCACGGTGGCAACAGCGGCGCGCGTGAAGGTTCCTATGAAGTGCCATTCGAACGTATGCCAACGTTCGATAACCCGGTTGAAACCAGCATCTCCATGTTTATGTGGACCGATGCGATCGTTCGTGGCCCGGAAATGACCGCGCTGCGTGACGGTGTACGCGGTAAGGACAAGCTGGATGTGCCGATCAAAATGATCTGGAACTATGCCGGTAACTGTCTGATTAACCAGCATTCCGAAATTAACCGCACCCATGAAATTCTGCAGGACGATAAGAAATGCGAAATGATTGTGGTGATCGACTGCCACATGACTTCATCGGCGAAATATGCCGATATTCTGCTGCCGGACTGCACCGCTTCCGAGCAGATGGACTTCGCGCTGGATGCCTCCTGCGGCAACATGTCCTACGTTATCTTCACCGATCAGGTCATCAAACCGCGTTTCGAGTGCAAGACGATTTACGACATGACCACCGAGCTGGCGAAACGGATGGGCGTGGAGCAGAAGTTCACCGAAGGCCGCACGCAGGAAGGCTGGATGCGTCATCTGCATGAACTATCTCGCCAGGCGGTGCCGGAGCTGCCAGATTTCGATACCTTCCGTAAGCAAGGCATCTTTAAACAGCGCGACCCTGAAGGCCACCACGTGGCGTACAAAGCCTTCCGTGAAGACCCACAGGCCAACCCATTGACGACGCCGTCAGGGAAAATCGAGATCTACTCCGAGGAGCTGGCGAAAATCGCTGCCACCTGGGAACTGCCGGAAGGCGATGTGATCGATCCGTTACCGATCTACACCCCGGGCTTTGAAAACTACAACGATCCGTTGGCGGAAAAATTCCCGCTACAGATGACCGGCTTCCACTATAAGGCGCGTGTGCACTCCACCTACGGTAACGTCGACGTGCTGAAAGCGGCTTGCCGTCAGGAGATGTGGATCAACCCACTGGATGCGAAGAAACGTGGCATTGCCAATGGCGATCGTGTGCGTATCTTCAACGACCGCGGGGAAGTGCATATTGAAGCGAAGGTGACTCCACGCATGATGCCTGGCATCGTTGCGCTGGGTGAGGGGGCCTGGTATGACCCGGATACAAAACGTATCGACCAGGCGGGCTGCATTAACGTGCTGACCACTCAACGCCCGTCGCCGCTGGCGAAAGGCAACCCATCGCACACGAACCTTGTCCAGGTTGAGAAGGTGTAAGGAGTAACCGATGACCACCCAATATGGCTTTTTTATTGATTCGGCACGCTGCACCGGTTGTAAAACCTGCGAGCTGGCGTGTAAAGATTACAAAGACTTAACCCCGGACGTCAGCTTCCGCCGTATTTACGAATACGCGGGCGGCGACTGGCAGGAGGACAACGGCGTCTGGAACCAGAATGTCTTTGCCTACTACCTGTCGATTGCCTGTAACCACTGCGAAGACCCGGCCTGTACCAAAGTGTGCCCAAGCGGCGCGATGCACAAACGTGAAGATGGTTTTGTGGTCGTTAATGAAGATGTCTGCATCGGCTGCCGTTACTGCCACATGGCCTGCCCATACGGCGCGCCGCAATACAACGCGGCCAAAGGTCATATGACCAAGTGCGATGGCTGCCATGAGCGCGTAGCGGAAGGCAAAAAACCAATCTGCGTGGAATCCTGCCCGCTGCGCGCGCTGGACTTTGGGCCGATTGAAGAACTGCGCCAGAAGCACGGCCAACTGGCGGCTGTTGCGCCGCTGCCGTCGGCGCACTTCACCAAACCAAGCATTGTGATTAAACCTAACGCCAATGCACGTCCGTGCGGCGATACCACTGGCTACCTGGCCAATCCGAAGGAGGTGTGAGATGGGAAGTGGATGGCATGAATGGCCGCTGATGATCTTCACGGTCTTTGGGCAGTGCGTGGCCGGCGGTTTTATCGTTCTGGCGCTGGCGCTGATGAAAGGGCAGCTATCGCGCGAGCAGCAACAGCGCGTGGTGCTGAGTATGTTTGCGCTGTGGGTGTTGATGGGCATTGGGTTTGTCGCCTCGACGCTACACCTCGGTTCGCCGATGCGTGCCTTTAACTCGCTGAATCGCGTAGGCGCGTCGTCACTGAGTAACGAAATTGCCAGCGGCGCGATTTTCTTCGCCGTCGGCGGTATCGGCTGGCTGCTGGCCGTGACCAACAAGCTCTCCTGCGCACTGCGTAGCCTGTGGCTGGTGGTGACGATGGTGCTGGGCGTGGTCTTCGTGTGGATGATGGTGCGCGTCTATAACACCATCGATACCGTACCGACCTGGTACAGCATCTGGACACCGCTGAGCTTCTTCCTGACGCTGTTTATCGGCGGCCCGCTGCTGGGTTACCTGCTGCTGTGTTGGGCGGGAGTGGAAGGTTGGGCACTGCGCTTACTGCCGGCGCTGAGCCTCGCGGCGCTGGCGATTAGCGTGGTGGTTTCCCTGATGCAAGGGGTTGAACTGGCCACGATTCACAGCTCGATTCAGCAAGCGTCTGCGCTGGTGCCGGACTACGGTTCGCTGATGGCGTGGCGCGTTGCTGCAATTGTGTTGGCGCTGGTGTGCTGGATAGTTCCGCAGTTGAAGGGCTATCAGCCGGCGCTGCCGCTCCTCAGCCTGGCATTTGTGCTGGTGCTGGTCGGAGAGCTGATTGGGCGTGGCGTGTTCTACGGTCTGCATATGACCGTAGGCATGGCGGTGGCCAGCTAAGCTAATAATCTGCCAGGGCGATCCCGCCCTGGCACTTTTTGTTCATGAATTTTTTCGACTGAACCCTTCCTGCGTATTTACTCCGTTTATCAATAAAAACAATTAAATACATTTTGCTTATTCGTTTGCACCGTCACGCTGAATAAGAAACATCAATCGTCGCGCCAGAAAGCGCGTTTTGGGGCAAATCAGGTGGATTGACAATGTTTTTGGCGGTGGCATGATGCGCTCGAAATCATTCTATCCTCACGGTTTTTAGCCCATGTCCACCTATACTCGCCCAGTGCTGTTGCTGCTCTGCGGCTTACTGTTATTGACGCTGGCGATCGCGGTATTAAACACGCTCGTCCCGCTCTGGCTCGCCCATGAAAATCTGCCAACCTGGCAGGTAGGGATGGTCGGTTCGTCCTATTTTACCGGCAACCTGGTCGGTACGATGCTGACTGGTCGACTGATTAAGCGTCTGGGCTTCAACTTCAGCTATTACATCGCATCGCTGATTTTTGCTGCGGGCTGCGTGGGGTTGGGCTTTATGGTGGGCTTCTGGAGCTGGATGTTCTGGCGCTTTGTCGCGGGCGTCGGCTGCGCGATGATCTGGGTGGTGGTGGAGAGCGCGCTGATGTGCAGCGGCACTTCCCGCAACCGCGGACGGCTGCTGGCGGCTTACATGATGATGTACTACATCGGCACCGTGCTCGGCCAGCTCATTGTCAGCAAGCTGCCGACGGACATGGCGACCATTCTGCCGCTAATGACCGGCGTGGTGTTGGCCGGTATTCTGCCGCTGCTGTTTACCCGTATTCTCAATCAGAAGGATGAACAGCAGGACGACAGCGCGCGCGTCTGGCCGATGTTCAAGCTGCGTCAGGCGCGCCTTGGCGTCAACGGCTGCATTATTTCCGGTATCGTGCTGGGTTCGCTGTACGGGCTGATGCCGCTGTACCTTAACCATCGCGGCGTCAGCGATTCCGGCATCGGTTTCTGGATGGCGGTGATGGTCAGCGCCGGGATTCTGGGCCAATGGCCGATTGGCCGACTGGCGGATCGCTATGGTCGTTTGCTGGTGCTGCGCGTCCAGGTGTTTGTCGTCATCATCGGTTGTATGGGGATGTTAAGCCAGGCAATGATGGCACCCGCGCTGTTTATTCTGGGCGCTGCGGGCTTTACGCTCTATCCGGTCGCGATGGCCTGGGCCTGCGAGAAAGTGGAACACCATCAACTGGTATCGATGAATCAGGCGCTGCTGCTGAGCTATACCATCGGCAGCCTGGTCGGCCCAACGCTAACCGCGATGCTGATGCAAAACTATTCCGATAACCTGCTGTTTATTATGATTGCCGGGGTGTCGTTCGTGTATCTCATGATGCTGCTGCGCAAAGCCGGGCATCATCCGACCCCGGTGGCCCACGCCTGATTTTCGGCGCGTTATCGGCCTGATAACGCGCCTTCCCACCATCGGCACTATACTGAACTCACGTCGCGCTATCGTAGTGCGGCGGTTCAGGCGAGCCTATAACCTGCTGACTTCAACGCCATTAACCTTATTAAATGTGCGGAATGTTGGAGTTTTGCACTGTTACGTTATCCTTTTCCGCTTAGTGCTCGCATAATCATCCGTCGAAAAATAACGCATTTGCGAATAATAACATTCAAGGAACGGATTTTATGGCAAGCGAGCAAGAGAAACAGCTGCGATGGTACAACATCGCGCTGATGTCTTTCATTACGGTGTGGGGTTTTGGCAACGTCGTCAATAACTACGCCAACCAGGGGCTGGTAGTTGTTTTCTCCTGGCTGTTTATCTTCGCCCTTTACTTCACGCCGTATGCGCTGATCGTCGGGCAGCTCGGTTCCACCTTTAAAGACGGCAAGGGTGGGGTCAGTACCTGGATTAAAAACACCATGGGGCCGGGGCTGGCATATCTGGCGGCCTGGACCTACTGGGTGGTGCATATTCCCTATCTGGCGCAGAAGCCGCAGGCGATTCTGATTGCCCTCGGTTGGGCAATTAAAGGCAACGGCTCGCTGATCACCGAGTACGGCGTTGTCGTGCTACAGGGCTGCACGCTGGCGCTATTTGTCTTCTTTATGTGGGTGGCTTCGCGTGGAATGAAATCGCTGAAGCTGGTGGGTTCTATCGCCGGTATCGCGATGTTTGTGATGTCGCTGCTGTACGTGGTGATGGCGGTGACCGCACCGGCCATCACCGAAGTGACCATCGCCACCACCAATATTACCTGGCGCACTTTCATTCCGCATTTTGACTTCACCTATATCACCACCATTTCGATGCTGGTCTTTGCCGTTGGCGGCGCGGAGAAAATCTCGCCGTACGTCAACAATACCCGTAATCCCGGAAAAGAGTTTCCGCGCGGGATGATCTTCCTCGCGGTAATGGTGGCGGTGTGCGCCATTCTCGGCTCGCTGGCGATGGGGATGATGTTTGACTCTAACAATATTCCCGATGACCTGATGGCCAACGGTCAGTATTACGCCTTCCAGCGCCTCGGCGAGTACTATCATATGGGCAATAGCCTGATGGTCATTTACGCCATTGCCAACACGTTGGGGCAGGTGGCTGCGCTGGTATTCTCTATTGATGCGCCGTTGAAGGTGTTATTGAGTGATGCCGATAGTCGCTATATCCCGCAGAAACTGTGCCGCACCAATGCGTCAGGCACGCCGGTCAATGGTTATCTGTTGACGCTGGTGCTGGTGGCGCTGCTGATTATGCTGCCGACGCTGGGCATTGGCGATATGAACAACCTCTACAAGTGGCTGCTTAACCTCAACTCGGTGGTCATGCCGCTGCGCTATCTGTGGGTGTTCGTGGCGTTTATTGCGGTGATTCGGCTGGGGAAAAAATATCACGCCGAGTACGTGTTTATTCGCAATCGCTCGCTGGCGATGACCGTTGGCGTATGGTGCTTCCTGTTTACCGCTTTTGCCTGCCTGACCGGCATTTTCCCAAAAATGACCGCTTTCACGCCGGAGTGGGCTTTCCAGCTATCGTTGAACGTGGCGACACCGTTTGTGCTGGTGGGGCTGGGGCTGATTTTCCCGCTGCTGGCGCGTAAGAATCGCTAAAGCGAACAAAGGGGGGAAGCCCCCTTTACGATTACAAGCTGGCGATCATCGATGTGAACTGTTGCTGGTTGGTGATGGCGGTGAGATTCGCTAAACGATTTTCCTCATCCAGCCAGCAGACCAAACGCTGAATGGTTTGAATATGCTGCTCACCGTTTGCCGCGGCCAGTACGATAATCAGCCGCACATCCGGGTGGTCGGGAAAAACGACCGATTCGGCGCAACAGAGCAGCGACAAGCGGCTTTGCTGGCTTAATACGCCTTCTTCCGGACGCGCGTGAGGTAGCGCAAACTCGGGACTAAGGATATACCAGGGGCCGTTCTGCTCGGTGGCGCGGATAATGGCTTGTGCGTAGTGAGCACTGATATCTCCTTGTGCTTCAAGCGGTTGACAGGCGAGCTTAACGGCGCTGCGCCAATCGATTTTTTGCGCGGTGAATTGATGGGCAGTAAAAAGCGCATTCTCCATGTCGAACTCCTGCTGATAAGGTCGCCCGATACGCCGGGCGACCGATTCCCTGGTTAACAAAGCGCACGATATAGCGCGTCGCCAGATATGCCGTATTTGGCTTTTAGCTGCCGGCTGTTACCGGATTCGGTAAATGTATCCTGCGTGCCAAGACGGGTAAGACGAGCGGGGTGGGCCACCTGAGCCAGCGTTTCGGCTATCTGCCCGCCCAGCCCACCGTTAACCGTGTGATTCTCGAGCGAAGCAATGATCGGGCAGCCTTCAATCAGCGTAAAGAATGCCTGCTGGTTAAACGGCTTCAGCGTCGCGACGTGGATCAGTTTGCCTTTTTTACCGCTGGCGAGGAGCTTTTCATAGCCTTCAGTCGCTTGCTCAAGCACGGTCCCTTCAAAAACGATCGCAAAGTCACTGCCGCTGTTGGCGATGGCGGCAATATCGCTGACGCGTGGAACGACAGATTTATCGCGGACCGGCATCGGTTCGCGCGCCACGCGGATGTAGACCGGCCCGTTGATGTTTACCGCTTGCTCAAATGCCTCCGCCACCTCTTCGGCATCAGCGGGCGTCAGGATAGTCAGGCCAGGTAGAACCCGGGTGAGCGCCAGGTCCTCCAGGGCATGATGCGAAGCGCCATCAGGCCCATCATCCATGCCGGGGTGGCTGCCGACGAGCTTAATATTGGCTTTGGCGTAGCAGGCCTGCCGTAGCTGAGTCCATGCCGTGCCGGTGATGAACATGGCGAAGTTAACGTAGAAGGGAATGTTGCCTTCCAGCGCCTGACCGATGGCGAAGCTCATCGCCGAACCTTCCGCAATCCCCATTTCGAAAAACGCATCCGGGTAGACGGCGGCAAACTGGTCGGTCCGTGTCGAGCTGGCTAAATCGCTATCAATGGCGACGATCGGGTAGCCTTTTTGTTTCAGGGCGATCAGCGCCTGACCGATTTCATCGCGTGGTGCTTTCATCATTGCAACTCCTCCATAGCCTGCTGGTACTGTTCAGTGGTGGGGGTTTTAGAATGCCAGTCGCCGTTATTTTCCATGTAGCTTACGCCGCAGCCTTTCGTGGTATGGGCGATGATCGCGACTGGTTTGCCTTTAAGATGGCGTGACAGTAGCAGCGTGTCGGCGACCTGGTGCATGTCATTACCGTTTTGTAATTCAAGGACGTGCCAGCCAAAATGACGGATCTTATCGGCTAGTGGTTCGAGGTTAATCACCTCGTTAACCGGGTCGTGAGAAGAAAACCCGTTGTAGTCGATAATGGCTACCAGGTTATCCATTTTCATATGCCCCGCCTGCTGCAGCGTTTCCCAGATTTGCCCTTCATGCATTTCACCGTCACCGATAATGGCGAAGACGCGCTGGTTCTCACCGTGCTGTTTTTTAGCCGCGGCCATCCCGAAAGCGATGGATAATCCCTGACCTAATAGCCCGGTGGTGGCATCCACCTCGGGAATCGACTTAATGCTGGGGTGACCCTGCAGGCGTGAGTTAATCTGGCGGAACGAGCTAAATTCACTTCGATTGATAATTCCTTTCTGGTACAGCATGGCATACTGCGCTGCAACGGCGTGGCCCTTGCTCATCACCACGCGGGCCCGCGGCGAAACAGAAAAATCGACCTCTTCATCATAGATCCACGTCAGGATATCGATGATGGAAAGGGCACCTCCCGGGTGGCCAATCCCTGATTCATAAATCATGCTTACAATGTCACGGCGAGCGCTCAGCGCGTGCGACTTCAGTTGTTCAATAGTCATCGTATTCCCCTCTTATGGCAGCATTTTGCCGATGTAGTACACAACCAGCCCCAGGGCGACAAAATCGGTTTCCGGGAAGCTGGTGCCGGACAGTCCGACGGATTCCATGATGGGATAGATCAGTGCAGGGCCTATGCCGATCAGAATTCCGGTGATAAAACTTCCGGCAATAGCGCCTTTCCAGCCCCCCGAGGCATTCCCAAATACCGCTGCCGTGGCGCCGATAAAGAAGTAGGGAATCGCGACGGGAATAATGACCGTTTGGCCAAGCAGGGCAAGAAACCCCATGACCACAAGTCCGCCGACAAAAGATGAAATAAATCCCAGTACGGTGGCGGTAGGCGCGTAAGGAAAGACGACCGGGCAGTCCAGTGCGGGTTTAGCGTTAGGGATAAATTTCTCTGAGATACCGAGAAAAGCGGGAACAATTTCAGACAACAGCAGCCGGACGCCAGTGATAATAATGTATAGCGATGCCGTGAAGGTGAGCGATTGATACAGCGGATAAACCAGCCAGTGCATACCGCCTGCGGCTGCCGTGACCGCGGCTTTACCTGCAGCCAGCGCGGCAATGTAGTAAAAAATGCTGACCGAGATCGACACTGAAACAATGTAATCCTTGAAGATCCCGAGCCATCCCGGAAGGTTAAGCTTTTCCGTTGATTGTTTGGGATCGCCGACCTTTGAGCCTATCCACCCCGACGCGGCGTAAGCCAGAGTGACATAGTGCCCCATAGCGATCTCATCATTGCCCGTGATTTTGCGCATCCACGGCTGGGCAATAGCCGGATACAGGCAGGCTGCCAGCCCCAGCAAAATAGAACCGACGATAATTGTCGTCATGTCGCTATAGCCTAGCGCTTTCAACGTGACGGTAAGCAGGGCGGAGAGATACAGATTGTGTTGCCCGGTAAGAAAGATGTACTTAAACGGCGTTATACGGGCAAAAAACAGGTTCCAGCCAAAACCCACCACCATAATGAGTGAAACGCACATCGCGAATTTGGTTTGCGCCAGCCCGGTTAGCGCCTCTGCTAAAGGCATGACGCCTTTCAGACCGAACCCATCGCTGAACAAGGTCTGAAAATTACCCAGAGAGGTGACGGCGAGGCCTGCACCGCCCGCAAAAACCAGAAAACCGACGATAGTTTTAAAGGTTCCAGAGAGGACTTTTTCGATAGGCTTGCGTTGGATAAGCAGCCCTATGAGTGCAATAAAACCAACTAAAAGTGGGGTTACGCCCAGAATGTCGAATACAATAAACTTTAGGAGATCCATATTTCCCCCGAGAGGTTAGTTGTTCTGAACGACGCTGATGAGCGCGGATTCCATCTCTTCGCTGTTCATCAAATCGGTGATGCCGATAGCTCGGAACCCGGCCGCTTCAATTTCATCGGTGAGATCGCGCATTGTGATAACAAAATCAATGCCTTGCCATGTAGCAAGGCCGGACAGTACATCGTGTTCAAGATCGATGTCCCAACCGTTTTTATCGATGATTTTCTGGGCTTTTATTTTGAGCATCAACGAGCTGCCCATACCGGTACGACAGACGATAAGACCTTTCATGAGACGTTCTCCTGTTTTGTGAAAATAATTATTTTTATTTAACGTTTTGTGATAAAAATAATTATCGAAAAACAAACCGAAGAATGTGACTGAATTTGCATTTCATGCAAAAAAGGCGAAAAATGAGCCAGATAGATAACAACTTATTGATAAACATAAGAAATGAGGCTTCAGGGTTAAGTCCCATTCTGGAAAAAGTAGGGCGTTTTATCACGGAAAATCCTGATTTCGTGATGAGACACACGATTTCTGAGCTTGCTGATTCGATTGATACCAGCGAAGGCAGCATTACGCGATTTTGTCGGGCTTTTGGCTTTAAAGGGTTCTCAGACTTCAGAACGGCATTGGCGCTGGAGCGCGGCGCGGCGCGTTCAGAAGGTGAGCCAGATGATGAAACTTCCGCAGTGATGGCCAGTATCCGTGACAGCAACGCTATCGTTGATAGCATTGAATTGCAGTCGATTGCGGTGTGGCTAAATCAGCTCACATATATTGCCATTTATGCGGTGGGGAGTGCCGTACCGGTCGCCCAGTTTTTACAGATGAAGCTGGTGCAAATGGGGAAGAGCGCCAACTTTATCGATCGCTCCTATCCTTCGGCCATCTCACCGCTGGCCGACTGCGAGAAGACGGGAATTATCGTTGTCCATACCGAGCAGACATCGACTGATATGATGCAGGCGCTGGCGTTGGCAAAGGAACAGGGGATTAAAATTGCCTCGCTGACTCGGGGATCGTTCGCGCCGTTAAATCGACTGTCGGACTGGAACCTGCAGGCTGCCGTCGCCCTGCAAGGCGAGGGGGAATCTGGCTTTGCCGAAATTGCGGGCGCTATGATGGTCGCCGATCGTATTTTAAGTGCGCTGGAGGGGCAGGATGAACGCTATAGCCAGTGCCGGAAAGCGCATCAGAAGCGTATTTTCTCGATTGAGAGCGTGACCAACAAGCTGTCGGAATATTTTATGTCGTAGGGAAGAAATCCCGGCGACGTTTGCGCCGCCGGGCAAGCTATTGGTATTTAGTACATCACTTTGTGACCATACTGCTCAAGAATGCCTTTCACGCGCTCCATGGTCTCTTTCTTCGGCGGCTTCACACCGTCGAGCTTGTACTCTTCGCCCATCGCCACCCATTTGTGTTTACCCAGCTCGTGGTACGGCAGCAGTTCGATTTTCTCAACGTTGCCCATATCGCGGGTAAATTCACCCAAGCGATGCGCGGAATCGTCATCATCGGACCAGCCCGGCACCACCACGTAGCGGATCCAGACATTGATGTCTTTCTTCGACAGGTATTGTGCGAACTCCAGCGTACGGTGGTTAGAAACGCCAACCAGGTTCTGGTGAATGTCGTCGTTCATCTGTTTAAGGTCGAGCATCACCAGATCGGTCACTTCCAGCAGTTCATCAATCACTGGATCGTAGCGGCGCACAAAACCGTTGGTGTCGAGACAGGTGTGAATGCCTTCCTGCTTACAGGCGCGGAACCAGTCGCGCACGAACTCGGCTTGCAGAATGGCCTCGCCGCCGGACGCGGTAACGCCGCCGCCAGACGCGTTCATAAAGTGGCGATAGGTGACCACTTCTTTCATCAGTTCTTCAACGGTGATCTCTTTGCCACCGTGCGTGTCCCATGTATCACGGTTATGGCAGTACAGGCAGCGCATCAGGCAGCCCTGGAAGAAGGTAATAAAGCGGATGCCCGGGCCATCAACGGTGCCACAGGATTCAAAGGAGTGAATGCGACCA
>NZ_CBDKZX010000073.1:0-19990 GCF_965301105.1 Kluyvera sp. | reverse complement strand
ATTTAATGACAAAAACTGAAGTTCTTTATTTTCAAAAAGAATAATGGCAGCAAGAAAAACCGGTACAACTCTACCCGGTTTTCTCTGCCGATATTAATAATCAATAGAAAATCAAATTATTACAGCACAGAATAGTTAGTACCACTCACCGGCAACCAGGGTGTGAACATTGAATGCGTCATCCATAGAACGACCGGTATTCTGTGAGCCCGGGGCAATGTTGGAACCGGCTTCAACGTCATAGGCGCTGGAGATACCAACGTGCTGAACGGTAGCGGCTTTAGTGGAACTGGCTGGCTGCGTGGCAGGCTCGGCAGCAAATACACCGAAAGAGAGTGTTGACAGCAGAATAGCTGCAGATGCGATTTTGATATTTTTCATAATGTTTATTCTCTAACTGGATTAAGACTTTTGAACGCCAAGGCATCATTTCGCCCTTGAACACAAGTGTAGATCCAGATCACACTTTTGCCTAGTCAAAATATTTAGCTATTCGTGTCAAATTTATTGAATATTATGTCGAAAGGGGCAAATGTGGAGATATTATGGAGGTTATGAATTTTTAATTAAATAAAACAGCGGTCGTATTTAATAATAACACATCGCGCAGAATTGAAAATACAGGCCGGCTTATCTCCGGCCCGTAAATGACTACATGGTATAACCCAACGTCAAAGAAGTACGGCGATCGGTGTGATTCGGTGCCGTTTCCGGAGGCTCAGAGTTCCACGTCACGTTGTAGGCCACTTTCAGGCCAAAGTGCTCATTGATAGCAACATTTAGCGCGGTTTCTGAGTTGACGGTCGTATCATCGGCCCCCAATACAGAGACACCCTGAGTGAATTTAGTGGTGTCGGTCATCTTCCATGCATAGGCCGCAGACGCGTAACCCAGCGCCTGTGTTTCCGAGTTTCCGTCGGTGTATTCGTCGTAACGAACACCGGGACCAAATTCAAAACGGAAACTGTGGATCGGCCCGGTCAGGAACTGGCGACCATAACCTGCGGTAAAGACATCACGCTCGTGATAGCCGTTATAACGGTCGGTTAACCAGCTAGCCTGGCCAAACAGATAGTCTTCATGCGTCATGTTATAGCGACCACGGCCGCCAACAGCATATTTTTCAGAAGAGCGTTCATCGTTAGCGGATGTATTGCTGGCATTGCCCCACAGGGACCATGCCGTCGTATCACCGTACCAGGTCAGCGTTGAATCAGCGGTTGCTGATGAGCTTTTGGTATTGCCAGATTGTGCGAGGTAGCCCGCATTCACGTTACCTTCAAAAGGTTTTTTAGCGCTGGTTGGGTCATCCATGACAGTAAAAACGGTATCACTGGCGGTTGCATATGCAGACGCAAACACGCCCCCCAGCAGCACAACCGCTGCCGGTACTGTCTTCAAAAGCTTCATTTATTATGAGTCCGTACAACAAAAAAGGAGACGATTCCGTCCCGGAAACTTTCGCGAGGATCAACGTCGGGGTGGTCCATAGAAAGGCAACAAATTATAAAAAGGCACGAATAACATAGCAATGCTATTCGTCTTTCATTTTTTGAATAAGAGCCGTCTTAAAGCGCATTTTATTTCATAATAAAAGTCAGCAGTTATTTACACTTTTCTATAAAAATCATGCTGTTGTTTCTTTCATTCTCATCAGGCAAGTGCCAGACTTAAACCAGGTTGTGTCCAGAGCAGTCTATTTGCTCATAAAGGGAGGTTATAGCTATGGTTAAAATTCACACACTGACGCTCGCCCCTTCACTCGACAGCGCCACGCAAACACCACAAATTTATCCCGAAGGTAAACTTCGTTGCAGCGCTCCTGTCTTTGAACCTGGCGGAGGTGGAATCAATGTTGCGCGCGCGATCACCTTTCTGGGTGGCAACGCTACCGCTCTCTTTCCGGCGGGCGGTGCGACCGGAGAACATCTGGTGGCGTTACTACAAGCCGAACATGTTCCCGTCAACAGTGTCGAATCCCGTGAATGGACGCGGCAGAATCTCCACGTCCACGTTGATGCCAGCGGCGAGCAGTATCGCTTTGTCATGCCAGGCGCCACGCTGCATGATGATGAACTGGAAGCGCTGCAAAACAACATATCGCAGATCGATTCTGGCTCTCTGCTGGTTATTAGCGGAAGTCTGCCGCCAGGGGTCTCCCTCACACAGTTTGTCAGCCTGATTAAATCCGCCCAGCAGCACGGGCTACGCTGCATTATTGATAGCTCCGGCGATGCCCTCGCGGCCGCGCTGGCGATCGGCGACATCGAGCTGGTTAAACCCAATCAGAAAGAACTTAGCGCACTGGTTCAGCGGGACCTGAACCAACCGGATGATGTTCGCAACGCCGCACAGGAGATCGTTCGCAGCGGGAAAGCGCGTCGCGTGGTGGTTTCTTTGGGCGCACAGGGAGCATTGGCCGTTGACGCGCATTCATGCGTGCAGGTTGTCCCGCCGCCGATCAAAAGCCAGAGCACCGTTGGCGCAGGTGACAGCATGGTCGGCGCCATGACGCTGAAACTTGCAGAGGGCGCCGGCCTTGAGGAAATGGTGCGCTATGGCGTCGCGGCAGGCAGTGCCGCCACGATCAATCAAGGTACCCGCCTGTGTTCACGCGAAAATACGCAGAAAATTTATTCTTATCTGCTACAGCACTAAATGTGCAGGAAAACGGATCTGCGGGGCATCCCGCAGGTCGCTAAATCGCCGTAATCGGCTATGCTAAGCAAACTCCATGGTTAACAATGGGGTGCATACGAAGCGCAGTCATCACACGTCTGTAGCAGAGGGAGTACGATCCTGCCTCTGCGATCTACATTCTTTTTACCCGTTGTGCGGTATAGCTCGAATTTTTACCCAGCAGTAATGCGCTAACCTTATGATACGGCAGAAAACATGGGGAGAGACATCATGTGGCAAGCGATCAGTAGCCTGTTAGGCGAGCAACTTGGAAGTGGCGAAATCGATCTGCGTACTGAACTGCCCGGCGGAGAAATTCATGCCGCATGGCATATACGTTATGCCGGTCGGGATTTCTTCGTGAAGTGCGATGAACGTGAATTGTTGCCCATTTTTACCGCGGAGGCCGATCAGCTCGAGCTGCTCTCTCGTAGTAAAACCGTGACCGTCCCGGAAGTGTTCGTCGTGGGTACAGACCGCGACTACAGTTTCCTGGTGATGGAGTATCTGCCGCCCCGTCCTCTGGACGCACACAATGCCTTCCTGCTGGGCCAGCAGCTCGCTCACCTGCATCAGTGGAGCGACCAACCGCAGTTTGGCCTCGATTTTGACAACGACCTTTCCACCACCCCACAGCCCAATGCCTGGCAACGTCGCTGGTCGAATTTTTTTGCCGAGCAGCGAATTGGCTGGCAGTTAGAGTTGGCCGCAGAAAAAGGCATGGAGTTTGGCGATATCGACGCGATTGTCGATCATATCCAGCAGCGCTTGAGTTCGCATCAGCCGCAGCCTTCGCTGCTGCACGGCGACCTCTGGTCAAACAACTGCGCACTGGGGCCAAACGGGCCGTACATTTTTGACCCGGCTTGCTATTGGGGGGATCGCGAGTGTGATCTGGCGATGTTGCCGCTGCATCCCGACCAACCACCGCAAATATACGACGGCTATCAGTCGATTTCACCGCTGCCAGCCGGATTCCTTGAGCGCCAGCCGATATATCAGCTCTATACGTTGATTAACCGGGCGATTCTATTTGGCGGACAGCATCTGGTGATCGCGCAAAAGGCAATGGATAAGGTTCTGGCCGCATAATGACAAAGCCCCCTTTCGGGGGCTTTTACTTAGTTCATCTGAACGCCTTTCAAGCGGAACTCAATATTCATAATCAGCCCCGTCCCCGGCTTGCCGGATTCGTAACGCCATTTCCGCATTGCCGTTTTAACATCGCGCTCAAACATGTTGGATGGCTGCGCTGAGAGGATTTGCACATTCTCCACGCGACCATCGGCGGTCACGTCGAATTTCACCCTTACTTTACCTTCGATACGCAGCGCCTGGGCGCGCGATGGGTAACCCGGCTGCGGGCGATTCAACGCTCGTGGGCCGGTAGGTGCGCTAACCGACGGCGCGCTTGCCCCCGGCAAATTGTTGGCGACCGAACGCGCCGGCGGCGCATCACGGTTAACCGTTGACAGAGGACGCGATTCAACCGGCTTCACTTCAGGCTTCGGCTGTTCGACTTTTTTCACCGGCTTGGGTTTTGGCTTCGGCTTCGGCTTCGGTTTTGGTTTGTGAATAACGACCGGCGCCTGCTGAACCTCCGGAATCGGCGCGGGTTCAGGCTCGGGCTCCGGCTCAACGACTGGCTGCGGCTGAGCGACAGCCTGAGGAGGCTCAAGATCGGCCGGCGCAACCATCGTGACGGTAATCGGCTGTGCGGGAGCGGGCAATTCAATAACCTGATGTACCGAGGTATAAAGCAGACTGGCCACGACGGCACCATGGATGCCAACAGAGAGCAACGTCGGCCACGGAAACCGGCGGGGTAAATCAAGGGTCATTGCAGTCATAGTCGTTACAGTTGAAAAATGAGAACTCGATTTTAAATGCAAATAGCAATCATATTCAATAAGCCATCTTATCTTCGGTCAATTTTCTCCTGCGCTTGGTCAAAAAAACCGCGACGTTTCGCGTCTTTTCCTGCACACAAAACTTTGCATTGCAGTCGCTGGCGCTTTGTCTTACCGTAATCCGCAAACTATTTAAACAGGAGCTCCGCCCGTGCTTTACGTCATTTATGCTCAGGATATCGCCGACTCTCTTGAAAAACGTCTTTCGGTCCGCCCCGCTCATCTGGCTCGTTTGCAGTTGCTGCATGATGAAGGCCGTTTGCTGACCGCCGGGCCAATGCCAGCCGTTGACAGCAACGATCCGGGCGCGGCAGGTTTTAGTGGTTCAACGGTGATTGCGGAATTTGAATCGCTGGAAGCAGCTCAGTCCTGGGCGCAGGACGATCCCTATGTCGCGGCTGGTGTGTACCAGCAGGTTTCGGTAAAACCGTATAAAAAGGTTTTTTGAGTTGCGCTAAGCAGGCTGAAAAACAGAGGGCACCCTGACGGTGCCCTTTTAATCATCAGAGATCGTAAATGGCAAACAACAGGCAGTTTCGCTGCCGGCCGACCAGGCACTTTCTGATGGAGTGGATGCGCATATTACGACGCGATTGTGCTTCTAACCAACGCGCTTTGCGACGACTGGCTTGTCTCACCATCCGCCAGCGCCCCACTTCCGGTCTACTACGCTTCATTTCTAACGCTCTTGCTAAAAAAGACGCCCCATTATAGCCCCTTGCAAATGGCTGACCAGCGGTTTCTCATTGCGTTTTTATTTGCCAGATCTCTTCTGATGCGTAAACTCTTAACAACTGGCAAGCAAAAGGATTTTCGAAATATGACAACCGTGTACACCGTAGTAAGTTGGATGGCCATTCTGGGGTATTGGTTGTTAATCGCTGGGGTAACGTTACGTATTCTGATGAAGCGACGTGCCGTGCCTTCAGCCATGGCCTGGCTGCTGATTATTTATATTCTCCCGTTGGTCGGTATCATCGCCTATCTTTCACTCGGTGAACTACACCTTGGAAAACGCCGCGCAGAACGCGCGCGCGCGATGTGGCCGTCAACCGCAAAGTGGTTGAACAATCTAAAAGCCTGCAAACATATCTTCGCCGAAGACAACAGCCAGGTTGCCTCTTCTCTGTTTAAGCTATGTGAGCGCCGTCAGGGTATCGCGGGTCTCAAGGGCAATCAGCTACAGCTATTGACTGAGTCTGACGACGTGATGCAGGCAATCATTCGCGATATTCAGCTGGCGCGCCACAATATCGAGATGGTCTTTTATATCTGGCAGCCAGGCGGCATGGCCGATCAGGTTGCTGAATCGCTGATGGCCGCTGCCCGTCGCGGCGTGCACTGCCGATTGATGCTGGACTCCGCAGGCAGCGTCGCCTTCTTCCGCAGCCCTTGGGCCGCCATGATGCGCAATGCGGGCATCGAGGTTGTTGAAGCGCTGAAGGTTAATCTGATGCGTGTGTTCCTGCGCCGGATGGATTTACGCCAGCATCGCAAAATGATCATGATCGACAACTATATTGCCTACACCGGCAGTATGAACATGGTCGACCCGCGCTTCTTTAAGCAAGACTCCGGAGTCGGCCAGTGGATTGACCTGATGGCGCGTATGGAGGGCCCTATCGCCACCGGCATGGGTATCGTTTACTCCTGCGACTGGGAGATTGAGACCGGCAAACGCATTTTACCGCCGACGCCCGACCTCAACATCATGCCGTTTGAAGAGGCCAGCGGGCATACAATCCAGACGATTGCGTCCGGGCCTGGTTTCCCTGAAGACCTGATTCATCAGGCACTGCTCACCGCGGCGTATTCCGCTCGCGAATACCTGATCATGACGACTCCGTACTTTGTTCCGAGCGAAGATCTGTTGCACGCTATCTGCACCGCCGCGCAGCGTGGAGTTGATGTGAGCATCATTTTGCCGCGTAAAAATGACTCAGTGCTGGTTGGCTGGGCCAGTCGAGCCTTCTTTACGGAACTGCTGGCTGCGGGCGTCAAAATCTATCAGTTTGAAGGGGGCCTGCTGCATACCAAGAGCGTGCTGGTCGACGGTGAACTGAGCCTGGTCGGGACGGTTAACCTCGATATGCGTAGCCTGTGGCTCAACTTCGAGATTACGTTGGTGATAGACGACAGCGGATTCGGTAGCGATCTGGCTGCCGTACAGGACGACTATATTTCCCGTTCACGTCTGCTGGATGCACGACTGTGGGTGAAACGACCATTCTGGCATCGTCTCGCCGAACGACTGTTTTACTTCTTTAGCCCATTACTGTAAAACGTGCCCATTAGCACTCAACAGGTAGCCATCATGGATATGGATTTAAACAATCGTCTGACCGAAGATGAAACGCTCGAACAGGCTTATGACATTTTTCTTGAGCTTGCGGGTGACAACCTTGACCCGGCCGACATTATTCTGTTCAACCTGCAGTTTGAAGAGCGCGGCGGCGCCGAGCTGTTCGACCCTTCCGAAGACTGGAAAGATCACGTTGATTTCGATCTGAATCCCGATTTCTTCGCTGAAGTGGTGATTGGTCTGGCGGATACCGACGGCGGCGAGATCAACGATATTTTCGCCCGCGTGCTACTGTGTCGCGAAAAAGATCACAAGCTTTGCCATATTCTCTGGCGCGAGTAATAAGATAAAGGGCAGCCACGCTGCCCTTTTTTGTCGGCAAATTATTGTTGCCGAGGCAGTGCGGTACCACAGCCGTTGCAATAGCGCGCAGTTGGCTCATGGTGTCGCTGTTTACAATGCGGACACACCCGTTCCTGACGACGTTTCTGGAATTCGCTGGTCATCTGAGCGGTAATAATCCCGGTCGGAATCGCGATCACAGAGTAACCGATTAAGATCAGAACAGACGCCACCATTCTGCCCGCAGCGGTATGTGGCGTAATATCGCCATAACCCACCGTCGTGACCGTCACAATCGCCCAATATACCGCCGTACTCAGCGTCGTAAAACCGTTCACCGGCCCTTCGATTCCGTACATAAGCGCCCCCGCAACAACCATTACGATGCCGATAAACGCGTAGAATAGAATCAGCTGATGACGGGAATTAACGATCGCGCTCCACAAACTATTCAGCGCGGGCATCAGCCGGAGCAGCTTCAAAATTCGCAGTACGCGAATCACACGCATCGCACGCCAGGCAAACAAATATTCCACGCCGATTTCAGGCCATAGCATGATCACGTAAAACGGCAGAATGGTGGCCAGGTCGATAAATCCCCAGAAGCTGAAAACGTAGCGTGCGGGATTGGGCCAGCAGAATAGACGCAGGAAATACTCCAGCGTGAATACCAGCGTAAAGGCAATTTCCAGCCAGACAAAAGCATGCCATTCATCGTAGGTGAGATGGTAAGTTGTACCGATACCCGACTCAATAAAGATAGTGACAACGCTTAATAAGGCAAAACAACCGCACAGCGCTTCAAACCGGCGCCCGGTCCGCGTGCGTTGATCGAATAAGAAATGATAAAGACGATGGCGCAAAGCGCTAATCCCGGTCACGATGAACCCTCGTATAAAAAATAAGGGCTGGCAACCTGCCAGCCCTGACGATTATAACGGGTCAACCTTGAGACAGGAAACGGCGTGACGGAAACTTCCTTCCAGAAGTGGACGCGTTTGCGCACATTCTGGCCCCGCCAGCGGGCAGCGGGTCCGGAATACACAGCCTGACGGTGGGTTGATCGGCGAAGGCAGTTCGCCCTCCAGAAGCTGAATGGTTTTATTCTGCTCCAGGTCGGGATCGGGCACCGGCACGGCGGACATCAACGCTCTGGTGTAAGGATGCAACGGATTGTTGTACACCTCATCGTAGGTGCCCAGCTCTACCGCATGTCCCAGATACATCACCAGTACACGATCGGAGATATGCTTCACTACCGCCAGATCGTGAGCGATGAAAATCAGCGACAGCCCCATCTCACGCTGTAGTTGCTGCAGCAGGTTGACCACCTGCGCCTGAATCGACACGTCCAGCGCCGAAACTGGCTCATCGCAGATAATCAGTTTCGGTTCAAGGATCAGCGCACGCGCAATGCCGATACGCTGGCACTGGCCGCCGGAAAACTCATGCGGATAGCGGTTGACGAGGTTTGGCAGCAACCCCACCTTCATCATCATGGTTTTCACTTTGTCGCGCACTTCCTGACGCGGCATTTTCGGGTAGTAGGTGCGCAGCGGCTCGGCAATGATCTCACCGATAGTCATACGTGGGTTCAATGACGCCAGCGGATCCTGGAAAATCATCTGAATGTCGCTACGCACATTGCGCCACTCATCCGGTTTCATGCCGAGCAGGTCTTTCCCCAGCCAGGCCACTTTACCGTCGGTGGCTTTCACCAGACCGATAATGGCTCGCGCAAAGGTTGATTTCCCGCAGCCAGACTCGCCGACCACCCCTAACGTTTCGCCCTCATACAGTCGAAGCGTGACGCCATCTACCGCTTTCAGCGTTTTCGGCGGCTGCCAGAACCACTGTTTGCCATCTTTAATCTCGAAGTGGACCTTTAAATCCGCGATTTCGAGCAGTACTTTTCTTTCGTCAGTCACGGCGCTCATACCAGTTCCCCCACGGTCTTAAAGCAGGCGCGTAAGCGGCCTGGCGCAAACTCTTCCAGCGGCGGCGCGCTGCTGCACACCTCCATCGCGTGCGGACAGCGAGGCTGGAACGGGCAACCGGTTGGCAGACGTAACAGGTTTGGCGGGTTGCCAGGAATGGTCAGCAGCGATTCACCTTCACCGTCCAGACGTGGAACCGCATTCAGCAGACCAATAGAGTACGGGTGCGCAGGCTGATAGAACACATCGCGCGCTTTGCCATATTCCATTGTACGGCCCGCGTACATCACCAGCACCTTATCGCAGATCCCGGCGACGACGCCGAGATCGTGAGTGATCATGATAATTGCGGTGTTAAACTCACGCTTCAGTTCGTTCAACAGTGTCATGATCTGCGCCTGAACGGTCACGTCCAGCGCGGTGGTGGGCTCATCGGCAATCAGCAGTTTTGGCCGACACAGCAAAGCCATCGCAATCATCACGCGCTGACGCATACCGCCGGAAAACTCGTGCGGATACATTCGCATACGCTTACGCGCTTCCGGCATTTTGACCGCATCCAGCATTTTGACCGACTCTTCAAACGCTTCGGCCTTGCCCATGCCTTTATGCAGCATCAGCACTTCCATCAGCTGCTCACCTACCCGCATGTACGGGTTCAGGGAGGTCATTGGGTCCTGGAAAATCATTGAAATCTGCTCGGCACGCAGTTTATTCAGCGCATGCTCCGGCAGGTTAAGGATCTCTTTCCCGTTAAACAGTGCCGAACCGCCGATCCGCCCGTTGCTTGCCAATAGCCCCATCAGGGCAAACGCCGTTTGCGATTTACCCGAACCGGACTCGCCGACGATCCCCAACGTCTCACCCGCACGCAGGCTGAAGTTGAGGTCATTAACGGCGGTCACATCACCGTCAGGCGTCTTAAAGGTCACACGCAGATCTTTTACGTCCAGCAACCGCTGCGACGTCGTTGCCGTTTCAATTATGCTCATGGCAACACTCCTTAACGGTCTTTCGGGTCGAGGGCATCACGCAGGCCATCGCCGATAAAGTTGAAACAAAACAGCGTCACGACCAGGAATCCAGCCGGGAACAGCAGCAGCCACGGCGACACTTCCATCGAGTTAGCGCCATCGCTTAACAGCGCTCCCCAACTGCTCAGCGGCTCTTGTGTCCCCAGACCAAGGAAGCTCAGGAAGGATTCAAACAGAATCATGCTTGGCACCAACAGAGAGGCGTAAACCACCACGACCCCGAGTACGTTCGGCACGATATGGCGGACAACGATGCTCGCGGTAGAGACACCGCCGACCTGGGCCGCCTCAATAAATTCTTTACGTTTCAGGCTAAGCGTCTGACCGCGCACGATACGCGCCATATCCAGCCAGGAAACCATCCCGATGGCGACGAAAATCAACAGGATGTTTTGCCCGAAGAAGGTCACCAGCAAAATGACGAAGAACATGAACGGGAAGGAGTTGAGGATTTCCAGCAGGCGCATCATTACCGAGTCAACTTTGCCGCCCAGATAGCCAGAGAGCGAACCGTACAACGTCCCCACGATGACGGCCACCAGCGCGGCAGCAATACCGACCATCAGTGAGATACGTCCGCCGATTGCCACACGCACCAGCAGATCGCGCCCGGAAGAGTCGGTGCCAAAATAGTGACCGGACTCCATATCTGGCGCGTTGGACATCATGCCCCAGTCGGTATCGAAGTAGGAAAACTGCGATAGCATGGGCGCCAGCGTTACGAAGAGCGCAATCAGCACCAGCACGACCAGGCTGGTGACCGCCGCGCGGTTATGCATAAAGCGTCGGCGCGCATCCTGCCACAGGCTACGCCCTTCGACTTCCAGCTTCTCGCTGAAACTTTCCAGCGCCTCGCTGTTCTTTTTACTTAACATCATAGCGAGCTCCAGCCTTAATAACGGATTTTCGGGTCAATAACGGCGTAGAGCACATCTACCACCGCGTTAAACAGGATCGTTAATGCGCCAACCAGAATCGTCAGGCTAAGCACCAGAGAGTAATCGCGGTTAAGCGCTCCGTTAACGAACAGCTGTCCAATCCCCGGCAAGCCGTAGATGGTTTCAATCACCATCGAACCGGTAATAATACCGACGAAGGCAGGCCCCATATAAGAAAGCACCGGCAGCAGCGCGGGTTTTAACGCGTGGCGGAAAATAATCCGCCGCATCGGCAAGCCTTTTGCGCGGGCGGTACGAATAAAGTTGGAGTGTAAAACTTCAATCATCGAGCCACGGGTAATACGCGCAATGCTGGCGATATAGGCCAGAGAGAGCGCAACCATCGGCAGAATCATGAATTTCAGCGCCCCACCGTTCCAGCCGCCGCCGGGCAGCCAGTGCAACGTAATCGCAAATATCATCACCAGCAGCGGCGCGACGACAAAGCTGGGAATAACCACCCCGGTCATTGCTACCCCCATGACCGCATAGTCCCATCTCGTGTTCTGTTTTAATGCCGCAATCACCCCAGCCGTGACGCCCAAAATAACCGCCAGCAGAAACGCTGCCGCGCCTAATTTTGCCGACACCGGGAAGCTCACTGCGACCAGATCGTTAACGGAATAATCTTTATATTTAAAGGAGGGGCCGAAATCACCGTGGGCTAACTGCTTCAGGTAATTACCGTACTGCACCAGGATAGGATCGTTTAAGTGATACTTTGCTTCGATGTTGGCCATGACCTCGGGCGGCAGCGTACGCTCACCCGTAAATGGGCTGCCCGGCGCAAGGCGCATCATAAAGAAGGAAATCGTAATAAGGATAAATAGCGTCGGAATCGCTTCCAGACAGCGACGTAATATAAATTTCAACATTGCCCGTACCTTCTGGCATGTGCCTTTGCACTGCTCTCAAATAAGACACGATGGGGCGAGCACATGCTCGCCCCACGTATTGCCATTAATGCTTGATAACGTACAGATCTTTGGTATAGACGTTATCCATCGGGTCTTTACCGGTGTAGCCGCCAACCCATGGTTTCACCAGGCGGGCGTTAACGTAGTAATAGACCGGTACGATAGCGGTATCTTTATCCAACTGCTGTTCAGCCTTGGCATACGCGGCTGTGCGTTGCTCTTCGTTGGCGGCTTTTACCGACTCAGCCATGATCTTATCGAACGCTTCGCTCTTATAGTGCGCGGTGTTCATTGAGCTACCGGACAACATGGTGTTCAGGAAGGAGGTTGGTTCGTTGTAGTCCGCACACCAGCCAGCGCGCGCAACGTCATAAGTCCCCTGGTGACGAGTGTCGAGGAAGGTCTTCCACTCCTGGTTAACCAGTTTGACTTCGACGCCCAGGTTCTTACGCCACAGTGAGGCCGCGGCGATAGCCAGTTTTTTGTGCAAATCGGAGGTGTTGTACAGCAGGTTGAAGGTCAGCGGCTTTTCAGCGGTATAACCCGCTTCCGCCAGCAGTTTTTTACCTTCTTCATTACGTTTTTCCTGTGACCACTTGAACCACTCTGGTTCGGTCAACTTCGCGCCATCGGTATACGGCGGCGTGTAACCATAAGCCGGCAGGTCGCCCTGGCCTTTGACCTTGTTGGCGATGATATCGCGATCCAGACCCAGCTTCAGCGCGGTACGTACGCGAGCGTCGGTGAACGGGGCTTTCTGGTTGTTAATTTCGTAGTAATAAGTACACAGATACGGATCGACGTGAACTTCGTTCGGAATCTCTTTTTTCAGTTTCTGGAACAGTTCGATCGGCAGCTGGTTATAGGTCATATCCAGCTCGCCGCTGCGGTAGCGGTTTACGTAAGTCACTTCAGAAGAGGTCGGCAGCCAGGTCACCTGATCGATAACGGTCTTCTTGTTATCCCAGTACTGTGGGTTACGTTCCATCACGATACGTTCGTTAACAACCCAGTCTTTCAGGGTGTACGCACCGTTAGTTACGATGTTGCCCGGCTGAGTCCATTTCTCGCCGAATTTCTCGATCGCCGGTTTGTAAACCGGAGACATCGCCGGGTTCACCAGCAGCTTATAGAAATAAGGCACTGGCTCACTCAGCGTCACTTCCAGAGTGTGGTCATCAATCGCTTTGACGCCCAGTTCGCTCGGTGCTTTTTTGCCGTCGATAATTTCATCAACGTTCACAATATGGCCGTACTGTGGATAGCTGGCATATGGCGATGCGGTTTTCGGATCGACCAGACGCTGCCAGCTATAAACGAAATCTTGTGCGGTAACCGGTTCGCCGTTGGACCATTTGGCATCTTTACGCAGATGGAATGTCCAGACTTTAAAATCTTTATTGTCCCAGCTTTCGGCGACGCCCGGAATCGGGTGACCGTCTTTTGGAGAGGTATTCAGCAACCCTTCGAACAGGTCGCGGCTGATATTCGCCTCTGGCACCCCTTCAATTTTATTCGGGTCGAGAGACTGCGGTTCAGCACCGCTATTTCGTACCAGCGTTTGTTTGCTCGCTAACTCGGTGCCTGCAGGAACATCTGCAGCCATTACGTTCCCTGCGATCAGCGCTGTGAGAATGCCAGCCGCAACCAGGCTTTTTTTTGTGATGATGGACATTGTGTTGATACTCCGTTCATTATTATTACTGACTGTCGTCAGCCTGTTTAGTCCCCTTTCGGGTTCCTGTGCAGCGCAGGAGATTTTTGCGTCTGCCAGGTCATTTACTGCCTGCTATCACCGACTTTTTTATTACGGCCGCTCTTATGGCAGCCTGACGTCGATTCATTAAAGCCTCCCCCCTGTCGGGACGCTTTTCTTATTCTGTTCATAACTGCTTACATATGGAAACAGTTATCATTTACATAGCTTTATGTTGCGAATAACTCAGGCCGGAAAGTACCAAATGCCGATTATCGCCGCCAATATAATTTGCAAATTTGTTAACCAATTCTCTTTTAGCCAGCAAAGCAGCCTGTTGATGACAGCGTATGCACAAAACACGATATTCTTAAATCTATTATTATCAGATAGATATACAAAAAATGGTGCCTGTTGTTTGCTGGCTCAGTATCAGAGGCTGTTTTTTGTACGAAAATTTAACAGTTGCTCATTTTTTAGCACATAACTCTGCCCTGAAACTGAAATTACTAATATCATTTCAATTATCTAACAGCAAGCCCCAGAGTATCGTGTGAGGGAAATAACATTTATGTGAAGAAAGACGGTATGGCAGGACAAGAATATCTTGTTGATATGTATATGTTTATTCAAATATTCAAATTGATTATTTGTACAGCGACTTGCGGAATGAGTGATATGTTTTTCTGATATTAACGGCAACAGTAGTTTTGAGTGCCCTACCGTCGCCGCAGAATAATTAGCCGACCAGACCCGGGAAGATGGATTTGATACCGGTCACAATGAATTCAATCCCCAACGCCATCAGTAACAACCCCATAATACGGGTGACTACGTTAATCCCCGTTTGCCCCAGCATACGCACCAGCCACGGAGAAATACGGAAAATGCCCCAACAACACCAGGCGAATAGCGCAATAGATAAGGAAAAACCGAGGAGATAGGTTAGCGAATGATAGCGTGTACCCCATACGATCGTGGAGCTAATAGCACCCGGCCCCGCCATCAATGGCAGCGCCAGCGGCACAACCCCCAGACTTTCACGCACGGCAGTCTCTGATTTCTCCTGCTTGTTCTGCTTATCTTCTCCCAGCTTGCCGCTGATCATCGACATCGCAATCGAGACCACCAGGATCCCGCCAGCAATACGGAAGGAATCAATCGAGATACCGAAAAGTTGCAGGATCAGATCGCCAAGGAATAACGAAGTCAGGAGAATAATGGCAACCGACAGACTAGCCGTCAGGTTGGTTTTGTTGCGCACCGCTGCCGTTTGATAACTCGTCAGGCTGATGAAAACCGGAATCAGACCAACCGGGTTCACCAGTGCAAACAGTCCAATAAAGAACTTAAAGAAAATAGGAAAATCAAACAACGTCTGAATCACGTGAACCCCGGAGCATCATTAAAAGTTGTCGTTGATGAACAGTAAATCGAGAGTGGCGCAGACAATACCTTTTTTATCGACCATGTTCACCAGAATTGTCCAGAAAAATGAGGTAAAAACAGAGTGTTATAAATTTGTATAAAGTATGCTAATGTTTACAGCACCGATACTCACGAATGATTAACAGCTTCTACATTTTGCTAAAACAGCCCTGCTGAAAGGTGTCAGCTTAGCTTAAATTTGATTTAGATCACGTAAATCGTACTCAGAAGTGGGTAATCTGCTTACACCGAAAGAGAAACGACCTCATAAATAAGTCGTATTTTTTCCGGTAAGCTCCTTGGCTAAATCGAAGCTCTTTTAGTAAATCAAGTGGATCAGTTCGTGGGTAACGCTTTGTTTCCTTAACTTTTTCGCCAGCTGCAGGTGATTTGTCTATACTGACTTGTCGAGCAGATGATTCACTAAAAAAGTTTAACATTATCAGGAGAGCATTATGGCTGTTACTAATGTCGCTGAACTTAACGCACTCGTAGAGCGCGTAAAAAAAGCCCAGCGTGAATATGCCAGTTTCACTCAAGAGCAAGTTGACAAAATCTTCCGCGCCGCCGCTCTGGCCGCTGCAGATGCTCGAATCCCTCTCGCCAAAATGGCCGTTGCCGAATCCGGCATGGGTATTGTTGAAGATAAAGTGATCAAAAACCACTTCGCTTCAGAATATATCTACAACGCCTATAAAGATGAAAAAACCTGTGGCGTGCTGTCCGAAGACGACACTTTCGGTACCATCACTATTGCTGAACCTATCGGCATCATCTGCGGTATCGTACCGACCACTAACCCAACTTCTACCGCTATCTTCAAATCGCTGATCAGCCTGAAGACGCGTAACGCCATCATTTTCTCTCCGCACCCGCGTGCTAAAGACGCAACCAACAAAGCGGCTGACATCGTGCTGCAAGCTGCTATCGCTGCTGGCGCACCGAAAGATCTGATCGGCTGGATTGACCAACCGTCTGTAGAACTGTCTAACGCGCTGATGCACCACCCGGACATCAACCTGATCCTCGCGACCGGTGGCCCAGGCATGGTTAAAGCGGCATACAGCTCCGGTAAACCTGCTATCGGCGTAGGCGCTGGTAACACTCCGGTTGTAATTGATGAAACCGCTGATGTGAAACGTGCCGTTGCGTCCGTTCTGATGTCTAAAACCTTCGATAACGGCGTAATCTGTGCTTCTGAACAGTCTGTTGTTGTTGTTGATTCCGTTTATGACGCAGTACGTGAGCGTTTCGCGACTCACGGCGGCTACCTGCTGCAGGGTAAAGAGCTGAAAGCTGTTCAGGACGTTATCCTGAAAAATGGCGCGCTGAACGCGGCTATCGTTGGTCAGCCTGCATACAAAATTGCTGAACTGGCAGGCTTCTCTGTTCCAGAAACCACCAAGATTCTGATCGGTGAAGTAAAAGTTGTTGATGAGAGCGAGCCGTTTGCTCACGAAAAACTGTCTCCGACCCTGGCCATGTACCGTGCGAAAGACTTCGAAGACGCTGTTGATAAAGCGGAAAAACTGGTTGCGATGGGCGGTATCGGTCATACCTCTTGCCTGTACACCGACCAGGACAACCAGCCAGAACGCGTAGCTTACTTCGGTCAGATGATGAAAACCGCGCGTATTCTGATCAACACCCCGGCTTCTCAGGGTGGTATCGGCGACCTGTATAACTTCAAACTCGCACCTTCCCTGACTCTGGGTTGTGGTTCCTGGGGTGGTAACTCCATCTCTGAAAACGTTGGTCCGAAACACCTGATCAACAAGAAAACCGTTGCTAAGCGAGCTGAAAACATGTTGTGGCACAAACTTCCGAAATCTATCTACTTCCGCCGTGGCTCTCTGCCAATCGCGCTGGATGAAGTGATTACCGATGGCCACAAACGTGCGCTGATCGTGACCGACCGCTTCCTGTTTAACAACGGCTACGCTGACCAGATCACTTCTGTTCTGAAAGCGGCTGGCGTTGAAACCGAAGTGTTCTTCGAAGTTGAAGCTGACCCGACTCTGACCATCGTCCGTAAAGGTGCAGACCTGGCGAACTCGTTCAAACCAGACGTGATCATCGCGCTGGGCGGCGGTTCCCCGATGGATGCAGCGAAAATCATGTGGGTTATGTACGAACACCCGGAAACCCACTTCGAAGAGCTGGCGCTGCGCTTTATGGACATCCGTAAACGTATCTACAAGTTCCCGAAAATGGGCGTGAAAGCGAAAATGATCGCTGTCACCACCACTTCCGGTACCGGTTCTGAAGTGACTCCGTTTGCGGTAGTAACCGACGACGCAACCGGCCAGAAATACCCGCTGGCTGACTACGCGCTGACTCCAGACATGGCGATTGTTGATGCCAACCTGGTGATGGATATGCCGAAGTCACTGTGTGCGTTCGGTGGTCTGGATGCGGTAACTCACGCCCTGGAAGCTTACGTTTCCGTACTGGCTTCTGAGTTCTCCGACGGCCAGGCACTGCAGGCTCTGAAACTGCTGAAAGAAAACCTGCCAGCGTCCTACCACGAAGGTTCTAAGAACCCGGTAGCGCGTGAGCGTGTTCACAGTGCAGCGACTATCGCCGGTATCGCGTTTGCGAACGCCTTCCTGGGTGTATGTCACTCTATGGCGCACAAGCTGGGTTCTCAGTTCCACATTCCTCACGGTCTGGCGAACGCCCTGCTGATCAGCAACGTTATTCGTTATAACGCGAACGACAACCCGACTAAACAGACTGCATTCAGCCAGTACGACCGTCCGCAAGCACGTCGTCGCTACGCGGAAATCGCTGACCACCTGGGTCTGTCTGCTCCGGGCGACCGCACTGCAGCGAAAATTGAAAAACTGCTGGGCTGGCTGGACGAAATCAAAGCTGAACTGGGTATTCCTAAGTCTATCCGTGAAGCTGGCGTGCAGGAAGCTGACTTCCTGGCGCACGTTGACAAACTGTCTGAAGATGCGTTTGACGACCAGTGCACCGGCGCTAACCCGCGTTACCCGCTGATTTCTGAACTGAAACAGATTCTGCTGGATACCTACTACGGTCGTGAATTCGTTGAAGGCGCTCCGGCAGCAGAGAAGAAAGAAGCCGCTCCGGCGAAAGCTGAGAAAAAAGCGAAGAAATAATCCGCTTTAACGCTCGCTGAAAAGCATAAGCAAAAAGCCCCATCATCATGATGGGGCTTTTTTTTATTCCGTAAACATCAACGGAAAACCACGCACGTTTGGCTCCCCATATCCATCAGGGCCTCAAACGTACGTAGAGACGTTTAACAAGAACGGCAGGTCATACGGTGCTGGTCCTGAATAACAGCCAGAGAGCCCTTTTCAAGCGCCTCCTTGTAATGCTTACGGCAAACGGATACATAACGCTCGTTGCCGCCAATCACCACCTGCTCACCCTCATTGTACGGCCGCCCTTCCTGATCGAGTCGCAGCACCATGCTGGCTTTACGACCGCAGAAGCAGATCGTTTTTAACTCAACCAGTTTGTCAGAGAGCGCCAGTAAATATTGGCTACCGCTAAACAGCTCGCCGCGAAAATCCGTTCTCAGCCCGTAGCACAATACCGGAATATCCAGGTTATCTACCACATCAGAAAGCGCGTAGACCTGTTCACGCGTCAGAAACTGGCATTCATCGACAAGCACGCAGTTAATGCGTTCACGCGCATTCTCAGCGCTAATTTCGGCAAACAGATTACTGGTCTGATTAAACAGCTTCGCAGGCGAAGAGAGGCCAATTCGCGAGCTCACTTTCCCGGCGCCAAAGCGATCGTCTATTTCTGCGGTATAAACGATAGTGCGCATACCGCGCTCCTGGTAGTTGTATGACGACTGCAACAGAGCGGTCGACTTCCCGGCATTCATTGCTGAGTAGTAGAAATAAAGTTGTGCCATTGGCTGCAAAATCCTAATCGATGCGTTTTTTAAACGGCGTGCAGTGTAGCATATTTTGCCCACAGTCTTCCTGTGTCCTCTTCACCATTGCAGGATGAAGACACCTCTCGATTATGAGCCTGATACAACTGAAATATTCAGAAAAACCGATATATTACGTCACTGTCGTTTTCGCCCTACGTATTTATCCCTGGCACGAAGGTAACTTCATCATAAATCTGAAATAGTTAACCACTTTTGCCCTCCGCCGCCGCATACAGCTGGCGGACCATCACGGTAAAATTAGCTAGCGAGGTTAATAGTTGAAAAGATGAATGAGTCTGTCTAAAAAAATGTGATCGCCGCCAATTTGTGTAGCGACTTGCAGGACATTGTTATCCATAAATTAAACAGTCGCAGGTTGAAATAACATCGTCATAACTATGGGCTTAAAGCCGATAACCCTGATGCTGCCTGCGGTATTGCCATTGTCCGCACGGTAAAATCGTTTTCACCGCCATGCAATTTACCCATACAGGCTCTGAGGCAAATAGGTTAATAGTGTTAAGGAATGCGCTGCAAAAGCACGGACAGGCCGTGAAGTGGTTGAGTCACGCAATCATTCATTGTCGATAAAGTAATGCACAAAATGGATGCATACCAGCTAATACATAAGGTTGATATTTACCCGTACGGGGTATATTTATACACATCCCATCATCTCCGCCCCGCTCGTTATCCCGCTACGCCTCCTGACAATTAGTACGGGAAAGATGAGGAACCTGGCCCACAATTTAACTTATAAATATTAATGACAGCATCAAATAACACGTTATTTTGAATTCCTTACATTCTTCCCTATTGCACATCTGATTTTATCGCTCTATTATTAGTTCAACAAACCACCCCACAATATAAGTTTGAGAT
>NZ_CBDKZX010000072.1:0-20230 GCF_965301105.1 Kluyvera sp. | reverse complement strand
AAGAGCTCGTACGCAAGTACGGGCTTTTTTTTCGCATGTTGCACGCCTTCCCACTCCATATCTAAAGAAGCATTCATCTACAACGACCGGTTTTTTGGCCTTATTCCCCATCTCCCGCGCAATTTGTTACAAAACACAAGGAATGACACATTTCCAGGAGGGATGGTACATTTTTTGCCTGTCATGCCAGTAACCGCTCCGTATCATTAGGCGGCTTATACACTGGGTACCGTTCATGACATTTCGAGATTATGAAGCGGAGAGAAAACTCTTTCTGCGTCGCGCGCTAGTGGCCTTTGGCCTGGTCGTCATCTGCTTTAGTATATTGATTTTCAACCTGTATCATCTCCAGGTTGATGAACACGACTACTACACCACCCGTTCGGACGCCAACGACATCAAAATGCTGCCGGTCGCGCCGACGCGCGGCATCATCTACGATCGCAACGGCATTCCGCTGGTCAAAAACGTGACCTGGTATGATATTTCTGTTACGCCCTATAAAGTCAGTAATATGGATGCCCTGCTGCGCCAGTTGACGCCCCTTGTCGACCTGACGCCAGATGATATCGAACAATTCCACAAGGCATTAAAATCGAGCAGCCGCTATCGCCCGGTAGTGCTGAAAAACGCGCTGACCGACGTCGAAATTGCCCGTTTCTCCGTGAATCAGTTCCGTTTCAGCGGCGTGACCATAGACAGTTATGAGGACCGTCAGTATCCGTATGGTGCCGAATTAGCGCACGTGCTGGGCTACGTGTCGAAAATCAACGATACCGATCTCAAAACGCTTGATAAAGAAGGGATTGCCGAGAACTATGCCGCCGACCACAACATTGGTAAGCAGGGTATCGAGCGTTATTACGAAAACGAGCTGCACGGAAAAACCGGCTATCAGGAAGTGGAAGTGGATAACCACGGGCGTATCGTTCGTCTGTTAAAAGACGTGCCGCCGGTGGCGGGTAAAGATATTCACCTCACGCTGGATCTGCATCTACAAGAGTATATTGAGAGCCTGCTGGTTGGCCAACGCGCCGCCCTACTGGTGGAGGATCCGCACGACGGTTCCGTGTTGGCGATGGTCTCTAACCCAAGCTATGACCCCAACCCCTTCGTCAAAGGTATCAGCTATCAGGACTACAACACGCTGTTGCAGGATAAAGATCTGCCGCTGATTAACCGCGTGACCCAAGGGTTGTACCCGCCCGCCTCAACCGTCAAACCTTATATGGCGATGTCGGCGCTGCTCGACGGCGTAATTAGCCCACAAACCAGCTTCTTCGGCGCACCGACCTGGACCCTGCCGGGGACTCAGCGCCATTACCGCGACTGGAAGAAAACCGGTCACGGTATGCTCGACGTGACCAAAGCGATTGAAGAGTCTGCCGACACCTTCTTTTATCAGGTGGCGTATATGATGGGTATCGACCGCATTCATAATATGCTCAGCCAGTTCGGCTACGGCAAGCCAACCGGCATCGATCTTGATGAAGAGTACAACGGTCTGTTGCCTAGCCGCAGCTGGAAAGAGCGGGTGCATAAAAAAGCGTGGTATCAAGGGGATACGATCTCGGTCGGCATCGGGCAGGGCTACTGGATAGCCACGCCAATTCAAATGGTGAAAGCGATGGTGGCGCTGCTCAATAATGGTCGCGTCATCCCCCCTCACCTGCTGAAGGACGAGGAGTCCGGCAACACGGTGACACCCTATCGGGAACCCAAAAATGAAACACAGATTGCCAGCGCCTCTTCACCTTACTGGAATCTGGTACGCCAGGCGATGTTCGGCATGGCGAATGCACCCAACGGCACCGGCTACAAATTCTTCCACACCGCGCCGTACGGTATTGCGGCTAAAAGCGGCACCTCTCAGGTATTTAGCCTGAAGGAGAACCAGACCTATAACGCGAAGATGATTCCAACGCGCCTGCGCGACCATATTTTTTATACCGCCTTTGCGCCGTATAAAAATCCACAGGTGGCCGTGGCGCTGGTGCTGGAAAATGGGGGGAGTGACGGCGTGGTCGCGGCGCCGGTAATGCGCCAAATCCTCGACCATCTTTTTGCCCCCCAGAACGGTCAGCCGCAGCCGCCGTCCCAGGGGTAAGAGGCATGAACGTCGGGTGCCTTAGCGCCCGGCGGAAACCGCTTCCACAACAACAGGGGCGTCGTCGTTTTTAAACAGCGGACTATTGCCCCAGCACTCTTCGTAGCGGTGCCCTACCAGGTCTTCCACCACCGCACGGACTTCCGGGGTGATATCCTCAAGCTTGCCGCCCGCTTTAATACGCGCGACTTCCTGCAACACCACTTTGTGCGTTTCGCGATCCAGTTTCATCTGTTTACTGAAGACAATCGCCATCAGCGCCAGCAACGCTACGCCGCCACAGAACACCACCGCAATCGCGTTAACCGCACTTTCCGGCTGCACGTGGGCTTTTGACTGGAAGCCGTAGTAACTGAGGATGGCCCCCATCACAAACACGATAATCGAACGCAGAATCTTGCCGGAGAAGGTCATCGCGCCGGCATAGATGCCCTCACGGCGACGGCCGGTATAGACTTCATCAACGTCCGCGAGGAAGGTGTAAACGGTCCACGGAATGTAGTACACGCCGCCGGTCCCCAGGCCGAAAATGATCGTGATGCCGAACATCAGAATGGTCGCCAGATGCACCGGCAGATGGAAGAACCACAGCGAGGTATAGAGCAACACGGCGAAGATAACGATGCTCAACGCAATAATGTACGGCTTGCTGAAGCCTTTTTTCACGCACAGGCCGATAAACAGCGCCGTGGAGATTAGCTGCAGAATAGAGTTAAGGCTGTTCAGCCCGGCGACCATCGCCGGATCGTGCTGGAGAACGAAAATAACAAAATAGGTAAAAATGGAGGCAAACAGCCACTCGGCGCCAAAGCCGCACAGGTACATGCCCAGATGCTTACGGAATACGCGCAGATAGAAGGTTGAGCGCATATCTTTCGCCAACGACAGCAGCGTATTCAGCAAACCGGTTTTCGCCTGCACTTCCGTCTCTTCTTCGCGCGGACGTTCCCAGCTGTTGTACCACAGGCAGGCCACCGCCGCGATCAGGATAACGCCGTAGGTTAAGCCAGTCAGGAAGAACGGGGTCGCTGAATCTTTGCCGTACAGCAGAATGAACTGCCCCGGAATAAAGGCGGCGAGGAAGTTGGCCAGTTTGCCGAAAATCGCTTTATAGCCTGTCAGCTTCGAGCGCAGCGCGAAGTCGTCGGTCATTTCGGTGGCTAATGTTTCATACGGCACCATGACGGAGGTATAAATAATCTCGAACATCACATAGGTGCACAGGTAGTACCAGAAACTCAGCCCTTCCACCCACAGCAACGGGTAGAACATCATCAGCGGAATGCCGATCAGCAGGAAGAAGCGGCGGCGGCCAAAGCGCTTACCGAGGCGCGTTTTGCCGAAGTTATCGGTGAGGTAACCCATCAGTGGGTTACTGATGGCGTCAATGACGCTGGCGACGGAGAAAATAAACGCGGCTTCGATTAACGTCAGTCCGCAGAAGGTGGTGTAGAAGTACAACAACCACGCGCCGCTGATCGCCAGCGCGCCGCTACCTAAGAGGTTTCCGCCTCCGTATGCCAATTGATGGCGCAGATTGACAGGTCTTCCCTGCAGCCCGTGGGGGGCTGAAGCCGTATTTCTTGCCATGAAAAATAAACCTCGTGTTTTATTATTTTGAAACACTGTTTTTATATTCTTATGGCGGCGGGTTAAATGTGAGCTATATCACTAATGTCATTACGGCTATTACTCATCACACAGGAATGCGATCCACTTAAAAATTTTTTATAACCAAAAGTGAAAATTTCAAAAAATTTTGATTAGGCGGGTAATAAAAAACCCGGCAACTGACGCTGCCGGGTGGCTGAAGAATGAGAACTTAGAAGAACTTACGTAAATACTCGGTCAGGCACAGGATCGCCATCGCCTGCCCGTACGGCATAGAGGTCAGCGGGATTTCGCGGTAGAAATCGAGGTTAGACCCCATCCCGGTACCGAAGGAGGTTTGCAACAGTTCGCCTTCCGGAGATACGTGCTTCACAATGCCTTTGATCGCTTTTTCCGCAACGCTCGCATACTCCTGGCCGACGTAGCGCTTGCGCACCGCTTTCAGAATACCGTAGGCAAAACCGGCAGTCGCCGACGCTTCCAGATAGGAGTTCGGATCGTCCAGCAACGTGTGCCACAGGCCACTCTCATCCTGACATTTCGCCAGCGCGGCAATCTGTGCGTTCAGCACCTGCACCAGGTAACGACGCGTCGCGTTGTTTTCCGGCAGATCGACCAGCTCAAGGAAGTCTGGGATCACGATGGTCAGCCAGCTGTTGCCGCGCGCCCAGCGGGCGTTGGCAAAGTTGTGGTTGCCTTCGTAGCTCCAGCCGTGGAACCACAGGCCGGTTTCCCGGTCCATCAGATTCTGCACGTGCAGCAGGAACTGATACACCGCCTCTTCCACGTATTCCGGGCGATTCAGCAGCTTACCGATTTTCGCCAGCGGCAGCACGGTCATCATCAGCGTGTCATCCCACATCTGCTGATGGTTTTCCTCCGCCAGGGTAATGTGCTGCATGCCGCCGTGTTCGGTGCGCGGCATCTCGTTCATTGCCCATTCCGCCCAGCTATCGAGCCACGGCAGGTACGCCGGATTACCCGTCTCTTCATAGCGATAGGCCAGCGTCAGGAACGGCGCCATGGTGTTGACGTTTTTGGTGGTCGCGCCCTCAGCAAAACGGTCAGCAAACCAGTTGTCGATAATATCGCGCATCGCCACATCGCCGGTCTGCTGGTAGTACTGATAAATACCGTACAGACCTACGCCATGCGTCCATTCCCAGCCAGCCCATCCTTTGGTATCAATGATACGGCCATCGTCCAGGCGCAGCAGAAATTGGCCGGTTTCATCCTTGATATTCACCAGATTGTTCGTCACCGTCTGAATCAAGGCTTTCAGCTCTTCCCGGGAGATAAAGCGCTCCGGCTGTCGTAATAATGGGCTATGTTTGACGGGCCAAACTTTCATATTCTTAACCTCTGTTGTAAGTCGAATTCAATGTTGCAGCCTGCTTCAGTGAAGGTGCAGCAGGTTTGTTACGATTCAGGTAGCCAATGTTGTTGTTGCCCCACAGGGATTCATAAGGCATCCCCGCCAGCATCTCGACCGTAGCGCGCGCTTGCGGCGTGACGGTCTCCGGCACCACGTGGCCAGACGCCCGCATTTGCGCGGTCTCTTCACGCAGCACGCTGTGAGTTTTCAGGTTCAGCTTAAAGCGCAGGGAAACGAGGAAGCCTAACGCCAATACGATGATGGTACCCATGCTGAGGATCATCAGGATGGTATGGCTGACTTCAGGCGGCTGCGTTTTCTGGCCGGACACAAAGCCAGACAGCTGCATGATGATCCCCACCAGCATGACCGCACCGGCCTGAGAGGCTTTGCGGGTCAGGGTCATGATACCTGCGAAGATCCCTTCGCGACGCTGACCGGTGATCACTTCATCGACGTCAGAAATATAGGTGTAGGTGTTCCACGGGACATAGTTGATGCCCCCGCGCCCCAGACCTGCGATAGCGGAGATCAGCAGCAGCAGCGAGTAGATGTCGCTCATGCCTGCATAGTACAGCGCGGCGTAGGAGAAAGACCCCAAACCAAACAGGACGACAACCATACGGTAAGACGGCGCCGGTCCGAAGCGGATGCACAGCGGGATCATGGCGATAACGGCAATAAACTGGAAAATCGCCATCGTGCCCAGCAGGTTAGAAGCCACGGAAGCTTCCTGCATCAGCACAAACACCACGTAGTAGGTAAAGACGGCGTTGAACACGTCCTGGGCAATATAGCCGCCGAGGTACATGCCCAAATGCTGGCGGAAAATCTTAATGCGCAGCGTGGAGCTCAGTTCGACAAACAGGCGGTTCATGCTCTGACCAAAGGTCAGGTGCTTTTTCTCTTCTTCCGCCTTCAGGGCTGCCGCTGTCCACTCTTCACGCGGGCGTTCCCAGGTGAAGAACCAGACGAAGGTCAGCATCAGCGCGCACAGTACGGAGAACACCAGGCTGGCGTAGAAGAAAGAAATAGCGTTGTCTTTACCAAAGTGAGTCAGCAGGATACCCGGCAGGAAAGAGGCCAGAATGGCGGACATCTGCGCCATACCGATACGCGCGCCGGAGAACTTGGTTTTCTGTTTGAAGTCGTCGGTCATTTCCGGTACCAGCGTTTCGTACGGCACCAGAATCATGGTGTAGACCACGTCAAAAATCAGATAGGTCAGGAGGTAATACCAGAAGCCCATGTCCCCTATCCACATAAAGGAATAGCTGAACACGCAAGGAATACCCAACAGAATAAAGAACTTACGGCGACCGAAGCGTTTACCCAACCACGTGGAGCCGAAGTTGTCGGTCAGGAAGCCCATTAACGGACTGACCACCGCATCCAGAACCCTGGCGGTGGCGAAGATAAAGGTCGCCTCAATGGGGCTTAACCCGCAGAAAGTGGTATAGAAATAGAGAAGCCATGCAGCGGTCAACGCTGTCGTACCCGCGCCGAGAAAATCTCCCGACCCGTAGGCGAAGTAATTCACCAGTCCTATTTTTCGCGTTCTATTCATTAGCCGTCAATCCTGTGCTTTTTATTATGAATCTCCTTCCCTCGCTAAGGCTGAGACAAAAGGAGTACTGACACGGCTACAGTAAAAGTATGCATCAAGGGATACCTTCCTATTTCTGCCAGTGCGGACGTAGGGTTGGCAAAAATGCAAAGAGTCGTGGCATATGCATCACTGATTTATAAAACAACGTTTCTTTACAATCAAAAGCAGGGGCCAGAAATGCGAGCTCGCCACCAGAATCTGGCGGCGAGTGGAGGAATGTGCGGCGCTTAGCGGTAGTTAACGATGATTTGAATGCTTTTAATCTGTAGAGCGGGAATTAATCGCCCGCCACCAGGAATTTCCCAAATAAAACGAAACGGCTCAGCGGCGGAAACCTGATTGAACGCCATCGTGGTGCCGCTGAGCGCATCCAGCTCCGTACAGCGCGAAAGCGAACACAGACGCGTACGCAGTCCGGCAGGAATCGGCCCGTTGAGTTCATAGCGCCAGGCAACCAGCGTGGTTGCACCCTGTACAGGCTGCGATGGCGACAGCGGCCGTGACGAGGCCGCCACGCCACGATGGTTGAGCGTAATGCCAATATTGCTGGCCTGCCAGGCCCCCTCACCCGCCGCCTGCGCCAGACACGGCAGGAGGCAAAGCAGCGGAAGAAATCGCGGCATTATTTACCTCCAATGGTCGCGGTCATGCGGATATTACGGTTGTCGGAGAGTTCCATATTCGACAGCACCACCAGCTGCGGCAGGCTACGGCGCAGGAAGCGCGACAGCAGAGGACGCAGCGCATGATTGACCAGCAGCACCGGCGGCGCGCCCAGCATCTCCTGACGCGCCAGCGCCTCCTGCGTCTGCGCCAGCAATCTGTCTGCCAGCCCTGGCTCCAGCCCGCCGCCGCCCTGCAACGCCTGCAGCAGCAGGCGCTCCAGCGGCGTATCCAGCCCAATCACCTGCACCTCGTCGTTGCCTGGGAACCAGCGCTGGGTAATGGCCCGGCCCAGCGCCACACGCACCACCGAGGTCAGTTCGCCCGGGTCGGTCTGAATCGGCGCATGCTCCGCCAGCGTCTCGAGAATGGTGCGCATATCGCGAATCGGTACTTTCTCATCGAGCAGATTTTGTAGCACTTTGTGCAGCGTCGTCAGCGTGACCACGCCCGGGACTAAATCTTCGGTCAGCTTCGGCATTTCCTGGGTCACGCGATCCAGCAGTTGCTGTGCTTCCTGACGGCCAAACAGCTCCGAGGCATGCAGGCTAATTAAATGGTTCAGGTGTGTCGCCACCACCGTACTGGCTTCCACCACCGTAAAGCCCTGAATCTGCGCCTGCTCTTTCAACGCGCTCTCAATCCAGATAGCATCCAGGCCAAACGCCGGATCGGTGGTGACCTCACCCGGCAAACTTCCCGCGGCAGTGCCGGGGTTAATCGCCAGCCAGCGCCCCGGATAGGCTTCGCCGCTGCCAATTTCCACGCCTTTGAGCAGAATACGGTACAGCGCCGGCGAGAGATCCATATTGTCGCGGATGTGAACCACCGGCGGCAGGAAGCCCATTTCCTGGGCAAATTTCTTACGGATGCTGCGAATACGCCCCAGCAGCTCGCCGTCCTGCTGAAAATCAACCATCGGGATCAGGCGGTAACCCACCTCCATCCCCAGCGTATCTTCCAGCTGCACGTCGCTCCAGGTGGCTTCAACGGCCTGTGAACTGCTCTCCGGCACGTTCACCGGCTGTGGTTGCTCCGGCGCTTTCATTTCGCGTCCGCGAATCCACCATGCCAGCCCCAGCAGCGCCGCGGTAAACAGCAGGAACACCAGGTTCGGCATTCCCGGCACCAGCCCCAGCAGACCCAGTACCCCGGCGCTGAGCAGCATCACGCGCGGGTTGCTGAACAACTGCCCCACCATCTGCTCGCCGACATCCTGCTCAGTGCTGACGCGCGTCACAATGACACCCGCGGCGGTAGAGATAACCAGCGCCGGAATCTGGGCTACCAGGCCATCACCGATGGTCAGCAGCGTATAGGATTCCGCCGCTTTGCCGAGATCCAGCCCGTGCTGCAATACGCCCACCAGCAGACCGCCGATGACGTTAATCACCATAATCAGGATCCCGGCGATCGCATCGCCGCGCACGAACTTACTGGCGCCGTCCATTGAACCGTAGAAGTCGGCTTCCTGAGTCACTTCGGCGCGACGCTTCTTGGCCTCGTCTTCGCCAATAATTCCGGCGTTGAGATCGGCGTCAATGGCCATCTGTTTACCCGGCATCCCGTCCAGCACGAAGCGCGCGCCCACTTCGGCGATACGACCCGCACCTTTGGTGATAACCATAAAGTTGATGATCACGAGGATGATAAACACCACGATACCGATGGCGAAGTTACCGCCCACGAGGAAGTGGCCGAAGGCTTCTACCACCTTCCCCGCCGCCGCGCCGCCGGTATGCCCTTCCATCAGAATGATACGGGTGGAGGCGACGTTCAACGCCAGGCGCAGTAACGTGGTGAACAGCAGAATGGTTGGGAAGGCGGCAAATTCCAGCGTGCGCTGGGTGAACATTGCCACCAACAACACCATGATGGAAAGTGCGATATTAAAGGTGAACAGCAGATCGAGGACGAAAGCCGGCAACGGCAGCACCATCATCGACAGAATCAGCAGGATCAGCACCGGCCCGGCAAGCACCTGCCACTGGGTAGATTTCAGGTTGCCGGGGAGACGCAGCATTGCGACAAGATTAGCCATCAGAGTCCTTCTCGTTCAAAAAATCCAGTGCCTCAGGCACCGGTATGTTATCCGGTTTTTTCGGCGGCACGCCGCCCGCCAGTCGCCAGCGCTTCAGTTGCCATACCCACGCCAGCACTTCCGCGACCGCCGCGTACAGCTGGCCGGGGATCTGCTGGCCGATATCGGCATGACGATACAGCGCACGCGCCAGCGGGGGGGCTTCCAGCATCGGTATTCGGTTCTCTTCGCCAATTTCGCGAATGCGCAGCGCCACCAGGCCCGCGCCTTTTGCCACCACTTTCGGTGCGCTCATTTTGTTTTCGTCATACTGCAACGCCACCGAGTAGTGGGTCGGGTTATTCACGATAACGTCGGCCTTCGGCACGTCCGCCATCATGCGACGCCGCGCCGCCGCACGCTGCATCTGGCGAATACGCCCTTTCACGTGCGGGTCGCCTTCGCTCTGTTTGAATTCATCGCGGATGTCCTGGCGCGACATGCGTAGCTTTTTCAGATGGCTGTGGATTTGCCAGAAGACGTCGAACCCGACCATGGGAATAATGCCCAGCGCCACCAGCAGCGCGCACAGTCCGACCATGTTCAGCGCGTTACCCATCGCCGACAGCGGCGACTCGCTGACCAGCCGCATCATCTGCGGCCAGTGCATCCACAGGAAAAAACCCGCCACGGAGCCCATCAGCACCGCTTTCATAATGGCTTTGGTGAGCTCTGCCGCGGTTTGCGCGGAGAACATACGTTTAATACCGGGCAATGGGTTAAGTTTGTCGAGCTTGAAAGCGAGCGATTTAGTACTGAATACCAGCCCGCCGAGCATCATCGGCGCCACCAGCGCCACCGTCACCACGCCGACAATCAGCGGCAGCAGCGCCAGCATGGCCTCTTTGAGCAGCAGAATAATTTGCCCAAGGATCAGATTAGGATCGCTGACGATGCTGTGGTCAAAACGCAGCCCGCCAGAAAGAAGATTGGCCAATCGACGGGCGAGAGACTCCCCGCCCAGCCAGAGCACGCAAACGCCCACCAGCAGCATCAGCAGCGATGTCAGTTCGCGGGAACGCGGAATTTGCCCCTCTTCGCGCGCTTTTTCAAGCCGTTGGGGTGTGGGGTCTTCTGTTTTGTCGTCGTCGTCGCTTTCTTCTGCCACGGCTTCACTCTCGCAAATACGGTCGCGAGTATTATCGCGAGACGCGCGTTTGCCAATGCGCAGAATAAAGGAATGAAAAGGAAGGAATTCGACCGTTAACCGGGGAGAGAATGGCGATGGCCGCCCCATGAGGGAACAGCCATGTGCCAGAGGTTAGCCGGAAAAATGCAGTGCAGCCCGGCAAAATCTGCGCAGAGGGATCAGAAGCCCAGGCTATCGAGCAGATCGTCCACCTGATCCTGGCTGGCGACGACGCCCGCTTTGGAGGTATCGACCTGCGGCCCGTTGAGCAGGCTGTCATTTTCACGTTTTGGCCGCGATCCCTGATCCGGAATATTCTCCAGAAGCACCATCAGCAGCTGACGTTCAATCTCCTGAATCACATCCATCATGCGCTTGATAACCTGACCGGTAAGGTCCTGGAAATCCTGCGCCATCATGATTTCAAGCAGCTGCGCATTGGTGAAACTGGTATGCCCCGGTACGTCGCCAAGGTATTTACGCGTATCGCTCACCAGTTCGCGGGCATCGGCCAGCTCGATCGGATTTTCAAACCACGCATCCCAGCGTTGTGTCAGCGCTTTCGCGCCTTTTTCCATTTCATCCTGATGTGGCTGAGAGGCTTCAACACTGTTGAGCGCACGCTCAGCGGCCTGCGCGGTCATTTGCACCACGTAGTCGAGACGGTCGCGCGCATCGGGAATCGCCTCCGCCGCTTCTGCAATGGCTTGATCCAACCCCAGTTCGCGCAGGCTATCGCGCAGCATGCGGGTCAGATTGCCGATGCGGCTAATAATGTCCGCAGCGGAGTGTTCATCGCCGGGCTTAATAGAAGAATGCATCATGACTGTCACCTCACATGCCCAGTTTCTCGAAGATTTTATTCAGCTTCTCTTCCAGCGTCGCGGCGGTGAACGGTTTCACCACGTATCCGCTGGCGCCGGCCTGCGCAGCAGCAATGATGTTCTCTTTCTTCGCTTCCGCGGTCACCATTAATACCGGCATGGCCGCCATCGCGCCGTCAGCGCGGATGGTTTTCAGCAGTTCCAGACCGTCCATGTTTGGCATGTTCCAGTCAGAAATCACGAAGCCAAACCCGCCTGCCTGCAATTTGTTTAACGCGTCAACGCCGTCTTCCGCTTCTTCAACGTTGTTAAATCCCAGTTCCTTTAACAGGTTGCGTACGATGCGACGCATGGTGGAAAAGTCATCCACAACCAAAAACTTAAGCTCTTTATCCGCCATAAAATAATTCTCCTGATCAAATACGTATTGCCTGTCCGGCACTGATTTTCGCCAGCATCTGCTGGCTTACCTGGCTAAGATCGACCACTTCGCTGACGCCACCGGTATTGATGGCCTCGCGCGGCATGCCGAACACCACACAACTGGCTTCATTCTGCGCGATGGTCCAGGCACCGGCCTGGTACATCGCGTGCATCCCGGCCGCACCGTCGTTGCCCATGCCGGTGAGGATCACCCCCACGGCATTGCGTCCCGCGTGCTTCGCGACCGAATGAAACAGCACATCAACCGACGGGCGATGGCGATTAACCGGCGGCCCGTCGTGAATCTTGATTTGATAGTTCGCGCCGCTACGCGCCAGCTCCATATGCTTGTCGCCTGGCGCGATGTAGGCATGGCCCGGCAGCACACGCTCGCCGTCTTCCGCCTCTTTCACCGTAATCTGGCACAGCTTGTTGAGGCGCTCGGCAAACGAACGGGTAAAGCCCGGCGGCATATGCTGGGTTATCAGCAGCGCAGGGCTGGAGAGCGGCAGCGGCTGCAGCACGTGGCGAATCGCCTCCGTGCCGCCGGTAGAGGCGCCGATAGCAATCAGCTTCTCAGAGCTGAGCAGCGGGCCGGCTTTTAGCGTCACCGGCGCGGCTAATGGCTTGTGGGCGCTAATGCGCGCGCGGGAGGCGGCGCGCACTTTATCGGCAATGGTTTCGCTGTAGGCCAGCATCCCTTCACGAATGCCCAGCTGCGGCTTGGTGACAAAGTCCACCGCGCCCAGCTCCAGCGCGCGCAACGTCACCTCCGACCCTTTGCCGGTCAGCGAGGAGACCATCACCACCGGCATCGGCCGCAGGCGCATCAGCTTCTCGAGAAAATCGAGGCCGTCCATGCGCGGCATTTCCACGTCAAGCGTCAGCACATCTGGATTGAATTTTTTAATCAGGTCGCGAGCCACCAGCGGATCCGGCGCAGTCGCCACCATCTCCATGTCGTCGTGGCTATTAATAATCTCCGTCATGATCTGGCGCATCAGCGCCGAATCATCTACCGACAAGACTCTGATTTTACTCATGCTCTTCCCTTACTTAGCGCATAGACCGTCTGGCCGCGCAGGCTGAACTCACGGGCAAGATGGCTAAAGTTTTCCGAATGCCCGGCAAACAGCAGCCCGTCGGGTTTCAGCAGGGGCACAAAGCGCTTGAGGATCTCCTGCTGTGTGGTTTTATCGAAATAGATCATTACGTTACGGCAAAAGATAGCGTCAAATGGCCCGGGAACGTTGTAGTGGGCGTTCAGCAGGTTCAGCGTGGTGAAATCCACATAGTTCGCCAGCTCGTTACGCACCCGCACCAGCCCCTCGTGCGGGCCGGTTCCGCGCATGAAATAGCGCTGCAACTGCTGCTGGGAGAGCGTTTTCAACTCTTCCATGCGATAAATGCCGTTTTGCGCCTTTTCCAGTACTTCAGTGTCAATATCGCTGGCAAACACCTTCCAGCGACCCGGCGCGGTGCCCAGGGTATCGGCCAGAGTAATGGCGATGGAATACGGCTCTTCCCCCGTCGACGCCGCGGCGCTCCAGACCCGGTACTCACCCTGCCGGCGCGCAGCATGCTCCGCCAGCGTCGGAAAATGGTGCGCCTCGCGGAAGAACGCCGTCAGGTTGGTGGTCAGCGAATTGATAAACGCCTGCCACTCCGCGCTGTCGCCGTTGGCCTCCAGTTGGCTGAGATAATGGCCAAAATCATCCAGATTCAACGCCCGCAGGCGCCGAACCAGTCGGTTGTAAACCATGTCACGTTTGTGATCTGCCAGCACGATTCCGGCGCGCTGGTAGATCAGTTGGCAGATCCGACGAAACTGCGCGTCGGTGAGCGTCAGGCGCTGCGTCAGCTGGCTCAGTAATTGCGATTGCCCATTTGGCAGAGATACAGTCATAGCGCCTTCTTACATCACATCATTCAGGAAACAGCAGGTACTGCGGCCAGCGAGACGTTTTCACGCCCGGCGGCCACTTTCACTTCTTCGAGTTCAAACACAGAGACCACAGAGGTTAAGCGATCGGCCTGGCCTGCCAACTGTTCAGTGGCGGCCGCCCCTTCTTCCACCAGCGCGGCGTTCTGTTGCGTCACCTGGTCCATCTGGCTGACGGCCAGCGCGACCTGTTCAATGCCCCGGCGCTGCTCATCAGAGGCGGAGGCGATTTCCCCCATGATGTCGTTCACCCGGGTAACCGACTGGACAATCTCGCTCATGGTGCTGGCGGAGGTTTCGACCAGCGCCGATCCTTCCTGTACGCGGGCCACCGACTCTTCGATCAGCACTTTGATCTCTTTTGCCGCCTGGGCGCTGCGGCTGGCGAGGTTACGCACTTCACCGGCCACTACCGCAAACCCGCGCCCCTGCTCGCCCGCACGCGCTGCTTCCACGGCGGCGTTCAGCGCCAGAATATTGGTCTGGAAGGCAATGCCGTCGATGACGCTGATAATGTCGCTGATTTTCTTCGAACTGGTGGCGATATTCTGCATCGTCTGCGCCACGTGGTTGGCCTGTTCGCCCCCACGTTTAGCGGTGTCCGCCGCGCCGTGGGCCAGGTTAGAAGCCTGACGCGCGTTGTCGGCGTTCTGACTGACGGTTGCGGTTAACTGTTCCATGCTCGCCGCGGTTTGCGCCAGCGACGCCGCCTGCTGTTCCGTACGGGAAGAAAGGTCGTTGTTGCCAGCGGCAATTTCCGAAATCCCGGTGTGCATCGCAAAACTGCCCTGGCGCACTTCGCCTACCGTTTTACGCAGAGATTGCTGCATCGACTTCAGCCCGGCGAAAATGGCGCTGATTTCATTTTTACCGTACACCGCAATTGGCCGCGCCAGATTGCCTTTGGCAATGCTGTCAAAATGGCTGCTGATAATGGCCAGCGGTTTGACCACCATATGGCGCACCCACCACAATGCCACGAGGGTAATCGCCACGGAGATAATCACCATCGCGATAAACATCATCGTGGAACGCGTATAGTCGCTCTGGCTTTCGCTTTTCGCCGCCGCCACATAGTGCTCAATATTCTTGCGCCAGCTTTCATAGTTGGCATCGAACTGGTCCTGCGTTTTCTGCACGGGCGCCGCGACATATTCAGACAGCTGATTGTTTTCCAGCCAGGCGACCTGATGCGCCAGCATCTCGTGCCAGGTGGTAAAACTTTTCGCCGTCTGTTCTTGCAGCGCCTTATCGCTCTCGCTCATCAGTTGCAGCGCCATAAAGCCCTGAAACAGCGCCTCGCCTTGCGAAAGGTTCTGCTTCACGTCGTCAACCATGGCCCGCACTTCATTGGGCGGATAGCTCAGCGCCGCCAGCGTACCGGCTTTGTTGAGCATGGTGCTGGCCTGGAGCATGGCCGCTCGTGATTCCGTGAGCGTGCTTAGCTGCTGGCTGCTCTGATCCACCTGATAAATATTGTTTTGTCCGTCGCGAAACGCCCAAAAAGAGAGCCCGTTACTGCCAATCTGCAAAATGCCGCAGAGAATCAAAATCAGAAACAACGTGGTAGAGATTCGAATACGATAAAGCATCACCACACTCCTGGAGGCGGCCCTGGACCGCAGATAAAATTAGAAGGTTTCCCAGTTAGAATCAGAGGTTCGATTGGCGGCGGGCGCCTGGCGAGGTCTCGCCAGCGTTGCTGCCGGTACAGATGTCGTCGCTCTATTTCCTGAGGCGACGTTCAATCGGAATGCCGCGACGGCCTGGTTCAGGCGTTCGGCTTGTTCTTCCAGCGCGGCGGCGGCAGAGGCTGACTCTTCCACCAGCGAGGCGTTTTGTTGGGTGACGCTGTCCATCTCCGCAACGGCGATGGCGACCTGATCGATCCCGCGGCTCTGTTCGTCAGAAGCCGAAGCGATTTCCCCCATAATGTCGGTGACGCGGGTCACGGCATTGACGATATCGGTCATCGTTTCCCCCGCGGTTTCAACCTGCACGGAGCCGGTTTCAACGCGCGCCACGGAGTCTTCAATCAGCGCTTTAATCTCTTTCGCCGCCTGAGCGCTGCGGCTTGCCAGGTTACGCACTTCGCCGGCCACCACCGCGAACCCACGCCCCTGTTCCCCGGCTCGTGCGGCTTCCACGGCGGCGTTCAGCGCCAGAATATTGGTCTGGAAAGCAATGCCATCAATAACGCCGGTAATATCGGAAATTTTCTGCGAGCTGGCGGCAATCTCGTGCATGGTATTCACCACGCCGTTCACCACGCTGCCGCCATGTTGCGCGGTGTCGGATGCGCGCTGCGCCAGCTGTGACGCCTGACGTGCGTTTTCGGCATTCTGCTTCACCGTGGCAGTCAGTTGCTCCATGCTGGCCGCCGTCTCTTCCAGCGACGCCGACTGCTGCTCGGTACGCGCGGAAAGGTCGTTATTGCCGGCGGCGATTTCGCTGGTGCCGTGATAGATAGCCTCTGCCCCTTCACGTACATGGGTAACGGTATCAATCAGCGCGCTTTGCATATGGGTGACCGTATCGGCCAGTTCGGTGATTTCGTTTCGTCCACGCAGCGTCAGGCGTTGAGTTAAATCACCGGCGGCAATCTGGCGAATGTGCGCCATCACGGAGGCCAGCGGCTTAAGCAGAATCGCGCGGATGCCAAACCAGGCGCCGACGACCACGATCACCAGCACCACCGCCAGAATCGCCAGCTGCCAGCGGGCAATCTGGTAGTCGCTGCTGCTGGTGGTAAAGGCGCGCTGATAGAGCGCTTCACTTTGCGTGGCGTATTGATTCATCGCCTCGCCCATGGCGTTCTGCATGCCTTGCGTCGGTTGGGCAAAATAGGCGTCCATATTGCCGCCTTCCAGGAACCCCACCAGCTCCTGTAACGCCGCGGAATAGTTTTGATAGGTCTTCGTGACCTGGGCGCTGGCGTCATTCATCGCCGGCTGCGAGGGAAGTGCGCTAAAGCGCGCAAAGTGTTCTGCCGCCTGGGTTAGCGTGGTGCGTGCATTTTTCAGCAATTCCGTTTTGGCGCTGCTTTGCTGGTTAGCGGTGTCCATCATCATCCGCGCCGAAGAGCGACTGAGGTTGATGCGGGTTTGCAGCAGCAGATCCCACGCTTTGGTGAGTTCGGCTTGTTGCGTACGAAGCGTGTTAGATTGCGCAAAACTCTGTTGGTTTTGATGCAGCGAGGAGAACAAAAAGCCCCCGGAGACCAACTGCAAAAGTGCGAAGACGACCAGCACCAACATCAGCAGCGTGACAACGCGGATACGGTTTAACATACAGCACCTTCTCAATAACGTGTTATTCGCTGTTATCGGCATCCCAAAAAGAAACTTTACGTGCACGCAGGGTAAAAATCGTGAGCGTTCTCAGGCAGCAAAACGACGGTGCGTGTGACCCACTGAATCACAACGCTTTTTATAAAATATAAAAAAAAGTTGTAAATCCCCTCACTTTCATACAATTTATGTGGTGAATAAATTGATGGTATTTAATAACTAAAAAATCATTTTCTTCATCGCAGGGCTTTTTCGTAATCTGACGGGGTATTTTTGTGGCAAACGCAAATAAGCTCACGATTTTTATCGTGATTTTCATGCTGGCGGGGATTCTCACCGGCGCAATGATCCATTCCTATGCATCAGCAACCACCATCGAAGTATGGTCTGGTAACATCACTCTTCTGACCGATATATTCCTCCGGCTAATCAAAATGGTCATCGCGCCGTTGGTGTTCAGCACCTTAACGGTGGGGATCATGAAGCTGGGTGAAACCTCGACGATTGGCCGCGTTGGCGGTAAAGCGATGGTGTGGTTTATCAGCTCCTCGGTGCTGTCGATTCTGGTGGGCCTGTTTATCGTCACCCTACAACAGCCGGGGGCGGGTCTGAATCTGACCGTGCCAAAAGACGCGGTTGATACCGGGCTGGCGGTCAGCGGCATGAGCCTGAAGGGTTTCCTTTCACATACCATCCCGACAAGCATCGTCGGCGCAATGGCAAATAACGAAATTCTGCAGATTGTGGTCTTCTCGATGTTCTTCGGCATCGGCGGGGCTTCGCTGGGACAGAAATTCAACGCGCCGTTAGTGGCCGCGCTGGATGTGGTCTCGCATATCATGCTGAAAGTCACCGGCTACGTGATGTACGTTGCGCCGCTGGCTATTTTTGCCGCCATCTCCTCGGTTATCGCCACCGAAGGGCTGGGGATCCTGCTGAACTACGCTTCATTTATTGGCGGCTACTACGTGGCAATTCTGTTGACCTGCTGCGTGCTGGTGGCCATTGGCTATATGGTGCTGAAGAAAGAAGTCTTCCGTCTGCTCAGCATGCTCAAAGACCCGGTGCTGGTGGCGTTTACCACCAGCAGCTCCGAAGCGGCCTATCCGAAAACCCTTGAACAGCTGACCCAATTTGGCTGCTCGCGCAACATCGTCTCCTTCGTGTTGCCGATTGGTTACTCCTTTAATCTGGTGGGTTCGATGGTGTACTGCTCCTTTGCATCCATGTTTATTGCACAGGCCTACAATATCCATCTTGGCTTCTCTGAGATTGCGGTACTGATGCTGACGCTGATGCTGGCATCCAAAGGGATTGCCGGCGTGCCACGTTCAGCACTGGTGGTGCTGGCAGCGACCATTCCGAGCTTTAATATTCCGGTTGCGGGTATCCTGCTGCTGATGGGCATTGACCACTTCCTCGATATGGGCCGTTCGGCGATTAACGTTCTGGGTAACGGCGTCGCGACGGCGATGCTGTCGCAGAACGAGGGCGAGCTGGCGCAGGAAGCTCCCGAAGTCGTACAGCAGAATATGTAAACGACAGGGCGACATAAAAGAAAAGCCAGACCTCCGGGTCTGGCTAAATAAGAAATAAACCTGCCATTATCGCCGCGAAGCACTCCCCCTCCCCACAGCGACATCAACACAATAGTAACAAGAGCAAATGAAAAGTACGGCCCCCACCCCACTGGCATAAGATGGGGGTTTACAGCATTTAGATAAAGATACGCAGGCCTACCGCAGCCAGGTGATCGGAGACGTTATAAGAGTCATCGGTATTCCCGCTGGCTTTCTCATAGCCGTATTCGATATAGGTGACGGCGTTTTTACCTAACCAGTAGTCAGTACCCAGCGTGGTGGACTGGAAATGCTGTCCGTCCATCGCATCGCCGCCTTCGGTCCAGTCAAAGTTAGCGTAAACGCTCCACTCCGGCGTAATTTTGAACTGAGAAGCATATTCCAGGCCCAGGATAGTTTCCTGATCGTCGGTGGCGTTGCTGGTGCCGCTGACCGCCGCGTGAACATCGTCAACTTTGTTGATGTAGTAAGTCGCCTGCGCGGCGTTATACCAGGTGAAGCCGTCAAAATTGGCGGTGTACTTGGCGTTTAAGCCCATCGAGTAGGTGTTACCATCGTATGACGGGCCGGTGACGTTGGTGACCGGTACGGTACCCATTGGGTTACCATTCTGGTCGTAATAGGTCATATTGGTCGTCGTTGTCCCCTGGTTAACCGTATAATTGTTGTACGCTGCCGCACCGGAAACAGAGAAGCCATTGTCAAAGCGATACTGCGCCGCCAGCGCCGCACCGCCGTGAACGGTGGCAGAACCGTCATGGTAAGCATCGTGCATATCCGGGCCGTCGCCATAACCGCTACCGAAGCCAATTTTATCTACATCATCATTACCCTGGCCCATTACGCCGACGGTAAATTCTTTGGTGTTGTAGTAATAGATGGCCGCTGAGTTAATAATATCCGTCGACATCCCGGCAGTATCGTGTTTCGCCTTACCGCCGTAAGCATAAGTGGTATCAATACCCAGCCCCCAGTCTGTTGGCGCATACTGTTTACCAAATGTGATTACACCATATTCATCATTGCCCAGCCCGGCGTACGCCTGACGGGTATAGACATCATTGCCCTGATCGTCAGTGGCGGAATCCAGACCGTGAATACCGGTTTCGTAATAACCGACCGCATAATAACCTTTGTCATTAATTTTCTGCCGTAATGCGACGCCCAGACGCGAGTCATTATTCTGAATATTATGTTCTACGCTATGCGCGGAATCGTCCTTCGCATACAAACGTACGGAACCCATAATGGAGACCGCCGTATCATCGCTTTTATAGACCATTTCCCCTTTGGTTTGCGTCGCCGTATACGCCGGAGAGGCAAAGTCGCCGCTGCTTGCCAGAGCACAAGCTGGTGCACCTACCGCCGCAGTAATAGCCAGAGCGATAATAGAGGGTTTAATCATTACTTTTTTTACGCGCATAGAAATCCCTTAACCTAATATTTAAGTTCGTTTTTTTGACTGCTTTAATTTAGTAAGTCGGGAAAACAAATTATTTCCACGAGCAGATATTAATGACAGAACGATTTTATTTTCTATGCGTAAAAATAAAAAATAAGAGAGCGATCACTAAGAATTATTTTCTTTCATCCTTTC